>NZ_JBHJQI010000143.1:0-22384 GCF_042262805.1 Streptomyces sp. NPDC056361 | reverse complement strand
CGCCACGGGCGCCGGGGTGTCGGTCGGCGTGGTCACTTGACCGCGACCTGCGAGATGTCGAGGACGCCGGTCCAGTCGCTGATGACGACGTTCTTGATGTCCTTGCCGACGAGCCGCTTGTAGACCGGGTGGAAGAGGGGCACGTCGAGCGCCTGCTCGCCGATCTTGCTGTCGAGGGCGCCCCAGCGGGCGGCGGCGGCCTTGAGGTCGGTGAGCTTGTTGATCTCGTCGATCTCGCGGTTGACCGCGGGGTCGTTCAGCTGGGCGTGGTTGTAGTTGGAGCCGTCGGCGACGATCTGGCGGCCGTCGAAGATCGGCGCGAGGAACGGGCCGCCGGCGGGCCAGTCGGCACCCCAGCGGGAGAGGAAGAAGCCGGGGGCGTCCTTGACGCTCCAGCGCTTCTCGTTGAAGGAGTTGGGCTCCTGGCCGTCGAGCTTGACGGTGATGCCGGCCTTGCCGAGCGCCTCCTGGACGGCGGTGGCGATTTCGGGGCTGGTGGCGCGGTTCTGGGCGGTGGAGTGCAGCAGGGTGACGGTCAGCCCGTTCGGGTAGCCGGCTTCCTTGAGCAGCTCCTTGGCCTTCGCGGGGTCACCGGTCTTCCCGGCCGGGAAGTGGTCGTACGGCGTGAAGCCGAAGGCCTTCTGCTCGGGCAGGAAGGTGGTGGCGGGCTCGGCGAGGGCGGAGCCGCCGGCGGCGTTGACGACGCTGGTGCGGTTGACCGCGTACGAGATCGCCTGGCGGACCTTCGGGTTGTCGAAGGGCTTCACCTTGGGGTTGAAGGCGATGTAGTTGGTGAAGCCGAAGTGGCCGGTGCCGACGCGGGCGGCGAGCGCCTTGTCGGAGCCGATCTGGGCGAGTTCGGCCGGGCCGAGGTTGGTGTCGGTGGTGACGGCGGCGGAGTCGGCTCCGGAGGAGGTGGCGAGCCGCTGGTTGATGACGGCCTCGTCGAGCCCGGACTTGACGTCGATCCGGTCGGGGTAGGCCTTGCGCTCCTCGTCCGTCTTCGGGTCCCAGTGCTCGTTGCGCTCCAGGACGAGGTGCTCGCCGTCGTTCTTGTTCTCGACGACCTTGTACGGCCCGGAGGAGACGGGGTGCTCCTCGTACTTCGCGCCGGTGTCCTTCGCCTTGGGGACGGGGGCGAACTGGGTCTGGGTGGCGACGAACGGGAACTCGCCCTCCGCCTTCTTCAGCTTGAAGACGATGGTCCTGGCGTCCGGGGTGACGATCGAGGCGAGGCCCTTGGGGTCCTTGTACGACCCCTGGTACGTGTCGCCGCCGATCAGCCAGTCCCGCAGGTAGGGGGCGCCGCCGGAGAGCTCGGCCGCGAAGGAGCGCTCGATGCCGTACTTCACGTCGGCGCTGGTGATGGGCGTGCCGTCCTCGAACTTCAGGCCCTCCTTCAGCGTGTACGTCCACTCCGTGGCGTCCTTGTTGGGGCGGCCGGTGTCGGTGGCGAGGTCGGGGACGACCTGGGTGCCGGCGGCGCCCGCCTCGCGGTTGCGGGTGGTGAGCGTACGGAAGACGAGGGAGGGGACGTTGCCGCCGCCGGAGGTGTAGAGCCGGGCCGGGTCGAAGTCGCTCTGGGCCTCGTTGTTGAGGACGGTCAGCGTGCCGCCCTTCTGCGGGGCGCCCGCGGCCTTGCCGGAGGTACCGCCCTTGGCGCCCGCGTCCTCGGGACCGCAGGCGGCGGCGCCCGAGGCCAGGACGACACCGACGGCGGCCGCTGCCACGCGGCGAGAAATGACGGACGGTTGACGCATCGGAGAAACCTCTCGGAGAACTGCGGGAAGGAAAAGGGGAATTCCACGCAGGCGACGGCGAGCGGAGTCGTCCGGGACATCACGTCGACAAAAACGAAAAGCCGCGCCTGCGGGGAGGGAGAACCCGGGCGCGGAAAGTCGTCGGTGTCACCGAAAGGAAAAGGAGCCGACGAACGCTCGGGCGGGCGTCAGCTACAGAGAATGTCGGACACGGTGTGTGCGGTCACGCCGATGAGCGCCAGCTCGATGGCGGCGCGATCGGATACGACGTGACGGTGCGACATGCCGAGAAATATGGACGAACACGCGAGCGATGTCAACGCGGATCCCGGCCGGAGTGAGACACGGGTCTCGGAATGTGATCACTACAGGATCGGACGGAACGTCAACTTCCGGGATGCACCCAGGGGTTGGGGCGACACGGAATCCCGTCGACCTTCAGGGACTTCGTCTGCTGCTGCATCACGGGCGCGAGCGCACCGGCCGTACGGCAGCTCACATGGCTGTGCCCGAGCCGGTGGCCCACCTCGTGGTTGATGAGCATCTGGCGATAGGCGTGCATGGCCTTCGGTCCGAAGGTGTCCGATCCCTGCGCCCAGCGGAATGCGTTGATCATCACGCGTTCGGTGGAGGCGGAGTCACAGGACACGTTGTCGACCGTGGTGTCGAGACCGGACTTCTTGCACCAGGCCCCGGTGGTGCCGGGACTGGCGAGCGTGATGACGAACTCCGGCTCTCCACTGGAAATCCGCTCGAACTTCATCTCGCCGTTGCCGGCCCAGCTGCGCTTGTCGTTCAGGGTCTTCTGCACGGCGTCGGCGAAGAGCTTGGAGTCGAGGCCGATCCCCTTCTCCACGTCGATCCGGTAGCGGATCAGACGCCCCTTGCCGGGCGCCTTCTCGAAGCCGGGCACGGCCTCGAAGGCGCCGGAGCCCTTCAGCTTCGGATCGATCGGGAAGCGGTGGGTCATCAACTGCTCGTACGTCAACGGGGTGACGGCGGGAGCCGGGGTCGTCGGGACGACCCGGTCGTCGGAACGCGAGGCGGAGGTGTCGTCCGTCGGCCGCTCGCTCGGCTGCTCGGCGGCGCGGGTGACCGGCGGGGCCGTGTCCCGGTCGGCGACCTGACCGGCGACGACGACGGCGAGGACGGTGGCGACGCCGGCCGCCCCGACCCCGGTGAGGGTCCGGCCGAGGCCGCCCCGACCCGCCGGGCCCTCCGGCTCCGGGGCGTCGACGGCACCCGCACGCCGCGGCCCGGGGACGAACGGCGCCTGGCCGTCGGCCCGTTCGGGCGCGGGCGCGGTGGCCCGGTGGGCGCCGCGGCGACCTCCGTACGGGCCGGGCGCGGGCGTCGGCGCCGGAACGGAGGCCTCGTCGTGCTGCGGATGGCCGCCCCGCACGGGGGTCCGGTAGGCGGGGATGCCGTGCGCCGGGGTGCCGGGCGTCCCGTGCGCCGGGGTGTCGAAGGCCGCGCCGGCGTAGCTGCCGGTCCCGTAGGTGACACCGGCACCACCGGTACCGCCCGCACCGGTCCCGTACGGGACGCTTCCGCCCGCACCGGTCCCGTACCCACCGGCGCCCCGGCCACCGCCGGAATACGCGCCGTAGCCGTACGTGGGCGTCCCGTGGGCCGGCGTGCCGTACGCCGGGGTCCCGTGGGCCGGCGTGCCGGCGGCGTCCTGGCCGCCGCCCGGGGCCCTGCGCCGGCGTCCCGTCCCCGGTGCGGGTGCCGGGGACTGCGCCTGCGCCTGCTCGGCCGCCGGAGGGGCGGCGGGTGCGGCGGGCGCGGAGCCGCCCTTGCGACTGTGTCGTCCCACGGCCCCGGATCAGCTCCTGCCGTGGTCGGCGATCAGGTCCCGCGCGGCCTGGGCGACCGTCTCGGGGTACTCCATCATCGCCACGTGCCCGGCGTCGGGGAGGGTCAGCAGGCGCGAGCCGCGGAAGGCGGCCGCGGCCTTGCGGGCCATCCGGTACGAGACCAGCCGGTCGCGCCCGCCGTAGACGAGGAGCGTCGGGGCGAGGACGCGTTCGGCCTGCCGCCACAGCCCGTGCTGGCCGCCGAGCGTGTAGGCGTCGACGATGCCGCGCGACGAGCGGGCCATGGCGTCCCAGAAGTAGGGGAGCTCCAGGCGCCGCTCCATCTCCTCGACGGCGTGCAGGAAGCCCTCGTCGGAGACCCGGCGGGGGTCCCCGTAACAGAGGGAGAGGACGCCGCGGACGCGCTGCTCGGGCGTCCAGCCCCGGGAGAGCTTCGCGAAGAGCGGGGCGACGCCCGGCACCGCGAGCATCACGGTGGGCCAGGCGGTGCGCTGGGCGCGCAGCTCGGGCAGCGCCGGGGAGACGAGCGTCAGGGTGCGGACCAGGTCGGGCCGGGCGGCGGCGACGCGGGTGGCGACGGCGCCGCCCAGCGAGTTGCCGAAGAGGTGGACGGGGCCGCGTCCGCCGGCGTCGAGGAGCCGGATGACCGCGCGGGCGTGCCCGGTGACCGAGTAGTTGCCGTCGTCGGGCGGCGGGGAGTCGCCGAAGCCCGGCAGGTCGACGGCCTCGCCGTCCACCTGGTCCGCGAGCAGCGGCATCAGGGTGGACCAGTTCTGCGAGGAACCGCCGAGGCCGTGCACGTACAGCGCGGGCGGCAGGCCGGGACGGACGCCCGGCCGGGAGCGCACGGTGAGGGTGAGTCCGGGCAGCTCGACGGAGCGGAGCTCCTCGCCGTCGGCGACCCGCACGGCGCGGGGCCTCGACGCGGGTGGTGCGGCGGCGGTCCGTTTTTCCGGCAGCTCGGTCGACGACATGGCCGCAATATTACGAGACGATCACGCGGCTCCGCGTGTGGGTGCCGTCACAGGTGCGTGTGCGGCGGGGCGCGTGTGCTCCTACGCTCGAAGGGAGGGCCATCGGAGAGGACCGCGACCCGCGTGCCGGAAGGAACCGCATGACTGTCGATCCGTCCGAGCCGGACACATTCGCCGAGGAAGAGGTCGTCTTGCTGGAGCAGGAAATCCCGGAGGCCGACGCTGCCGAGCAGCACACCGAACTGCAGCAACGCGAGGACGAACCCGTCACTCATATCGAGCACGAGTCGGCGAACGAGGCCGACGCGTCCGAACAAGCGCGCGTGGTCGCCCTGGACGAAGACGACTACCGCTGATTTGTTCGGTTTAATCTTGAATCGACTGTCGACCCGGACGTCCGGTCCGTGAAATTCTGCGTTCGCACCGCGCACAGCCGGGTTACCCAAAAGTACGATGGCGGCGCGGCGCGACAGCGCGCATGGATCGATTCTTGGGAGGCCGCGTGAGCGCCATCGAGCAGACAGAGGCAGCACGCCCTCGGGGCACGCGCCTGCCGCGACGTGCCCGACGGAACCAGCTGCTCGGCGCGGCCCAGGAGGTCTTCGTCGCCCAGGGGTACCACTCGGCCGCGATGGACGACATCGCCGAGCGGGCCGGCGTCAGCAAGCCGGTGCTCTACCAGCACTTCCCCGGGAAGCTGGAGCTGTACCTCGCCCTCCTCGACCAGCACTGCGAGGCCCTCCTGCTCGCGGTGCGCACCGCCCTCGCCTCCACCACGGACAACAAGCTCCGTGTCGCGGCGACGATGGACGCGTACTTCGCCTACGTCGAGGACGAGGGCGGCGCCTTCCGACTGGTCTTCGAGTCCGACCTGACCAACGAGCCCGCCGTACGCGAGCGCGTGGACCGGGTCAGCCTGCAGTGCGCCGAGGCGATCTCCGACGTCATCGCCGAGGACACCGGCCTGTCCAAGGACGAGTCGATGCTGCTCGCCGTGGGCCTCGGCGGCGTCTCGCAGGTCGTCGCCCGCTACTGGCTGTCCAGCGAGTCCAAGATCCCCCGCGACAAGGCCGTCGGTCTGCTCACCTCGCTCGCCTGGCGCGGCATCGCCGGCTTCCCGCTGCACCCGGTGGACGGCCTGCTGAGCGCCGAGGGTCACTGAGCATTCCCGTGCGCTGTTCGCTCCTGGCGTGCCGCGGCTGCGCCGTGCGCGTCCCCTCACCGGGCTAATGTGTGCAGCGTACGGCGCAAACAATCGCGCAACGCTGACCGTTCGGAGGGACATAGCCGTGGAGGTCAAGATCGGCGTGCAGCACGCACCCCGGGAGATCGTTCTGGAGAGCGGGCAGTCCGCCGAGGAGGTGGAACGCGCGGTGGCCGACGCACTGTCCGGCGCGTCGCAGCTGCTCAGCCTCTCGGACGAGAAGGGCCGCAAGGTCCTCGTTCCCGCCGAGAAGATCGCGTACGTGGAGCTCGGCGAGCCCGCCGTCCGCCGCGTGGGTTTCGGCGCGCTCTGAGCCCGGGTTCGACGAAGGCCCGGTGGACCGTCTCGGTCCACCGGGCCTTTCGCGTGCCGTGCCGCGCCGCCCGGCCGCACGGGTCGGCCGCCGGGCCTCTCGTATGCCCGTATGGCCACGTCAGGGGGTACGGGAGGATTGCGTTCCGACCCTCGGGGGTAGGAGGTCTGCGACCGCACCACCCGCCCCGCAGCACCCCGCGAGGTGATCCGCCGTGTTCCTGGAAGCCCTCGGTTCCGCCCTGCTCGGTTTCGCCCTGGCCTGGGTCGCCGCGCAGCGGCTCGCCGACCGCCTCCCCGCTCGGGGGAGGGTCCTCGTCACCGGCACGCTCGGCGGTGTGTTCGGCGCGCTCGTCACCCACGGGGCCCTGGGCCCCGGCCACTTCCTCGCCACGCTGATCGGCGCGGTGGCGGTGGCGGCGGTCCTGCTGTCGCTGCTCGTCCGCCCGGCCGCCCGAAGGCTGCGCCGATCAGCGGCGGCGTGAGGAGCGCCGCCCGACCCGTCGGTCGTACCGGCTGAGGAGCCGTCCTACGCGGCCAGGCCGAGCGCGGCCATCCGCTTGGTGTGCGCCTCGGTGATCCGGGAGAACATCCGGCCGACCTCGGCGAGGTCGAAGCCGTCCGCCACGCCGCCGACCAGCATCGTCGAGAGCGCGTCGCGCTCGGCGACCACGCGCTGCGCCTGCGAGAGCGCCTCGCCCATCAGCCGGCGCGCCCACAGCGCGAGTCGGCCGCCGACGCGCGGGTCGGCGTCGATGGCGGCGCGCACCTTCTCCACGGCGAAGTTGCCGTGGCCGGTGTCGTCGAGCACGGAGAGGACGAGCGCGCGCGTGTCGGAGTCGAGGCGGGCCGCGACCTCCCGGTAGAAGTCGCTCGCGATGGAGTCGCCGACGTACGCCTTGACCAGGCCCTCCAGCCAGTCCGACGGAGCGGTCAGCCGGTGGAAGTCGTCGAGCGCCTTGGCGAAGGGCTCCATGGCCGTGGTCGGCTCGGCGTCGACGGCCGCGAGACGGTCCCGGAGCTGCTCGAAGTGGTGGAACTCGGCCGAGGCCATCTTCGCCAGCTCCGCCTTGTCCGCGAGGGTGGGCGCCAGCTTGGCGTCCTCGGCGAGCCGCTCGAAGGCCGCCAGTTCTCCGTAGGCGAGGGCGCCGAGGAGGTCGATGACGGCGGCGCGGTACTGCGGCTCGGCGGATGCCGTGGCCCAGTCCTCGGCGGCGATCCCGGTGGGTGTGGCGTTGTCAGGCGTCTCCATGGAGCGCACAATAGCCCGCTCGCGGTCCCCGGGAAGGCCCTGGTCAGTCAGTGTGACCGTGCCCTCATCACGTTTTCTCCCAACACACATGCGCGAATCCGGGGTACAGTGATAAAGCGCCTGCTGAGTATGCGGACATGCTTTCGCACGTTCGGACGTACCCGGTGGGCCGACTCATGAATGAGGATGCCCGGTCGGTGGCCCGATCGGCTCCGGCCCGACAGCCCTTCCGGCGGACCCGCGGAAGGGTCACCCTCAGCGGTACGACGCTCGAGCGACGGCAGTGGTCCCGTGCCACCCGGCAGTGATCTCCACGATCCGGCCGGAAGGATCCCGGCACGGTACGACCCCCTTCGTTCGCCTCGCGCCGCGTCTCACAGAAGAGGCAGCACCCTGACTACGACTTTCCGAGAGCTCGGAATCCTCCCTGAGACGGCCGAGGCCCTTGAGGCCGTCGGCATCGTCAACCCGTTCCCCATCCAGGAGATGACCCTCCCGGTCGCCCTCACCGGCACCGACGTCATCGGCCAGGCCAAGACCGGCACCGGCAAGACCCTCGGCTTCGGTCTGCCGATCCTGGAGCGCGTGACCGTCCCCATGGACGTCGAGGTCGGCCGGGCGAAGCCCGAGCAGCTGACCGACGCCCCGCAGGCCCTCGTCGTCGTTCCGACCCGCGAGCTGTGCCAGCAGGTCACCAACGACCTCCTGACCGCCGGCAAGGTCCGCAACGTCCGCGTGCTCGCCATCTACGGCGGCCGGGCGTACGAGCCCCAGGTCGAGGCGCTGAAGAAGGGCGTCGACGTCGTCGTCGGCACCCCCGGCCGCCTGCTCGACCTGGCCGGCCAGCGCAAGCTCGACCTGTCGCACGTGAAGGTCCTCGTCCTCGACGAGGCCGACGAGATGCTCGACCTGGGCTTCCTGCCCGACGTCGAGAAGATCATGAACATGCTTCCGGCGAAGCGCCAGACGATGCTGTTCTCGGCCACCATGCCGGGCGCGGTCATCGGTCTCGCCCGCCGCTACATGTCGCAGCCGACGCACATCCGCGCCACCTCGCCCGACGGCGAGGGCGTGACCGTCGCCAACATCAAGCAGCACGTGTTCCGCGCGCACTCGATGGACAAGCCGGAGATGGTCTCCCGCATCCTGCAGGCCAACGGCCGCGGGCTCGCGATGATCTTCTGCCGCACCAAGCGCACGGCGGCCGACATCGCCGAGCAGCTGGAGCGGCGCGGCTTCGCCTCCGGCGCCGTCCACGGCGACCTCGGCCAGGGCGCCCGCGAGCAGGCGCTGCGCGCGTTCCGCAACGGCAAGGTCGACGTGCTCGTCTGCACCGACGTCGCCGCCCGCGGCATCGACGTCGAGGGCGTCACCCACGTCATCAACTACCAGTCGCCGGAGGACGAGAAGACGTTCCTCCACCGCGTCGGCCGCACCGGCCGCGCGGGTGCCAAGGGCACCGCGGTGACGCTGGTCGACTGGGACGACATCCCGCGCTGGCAGCTCATCAACAAGGCGCTCGGCCTCGACTTCCACGAGCCGGTCGAGACGTACTCCAGCTCCCCGCACCTCTTCGAGGAGCTGGACATCCCGGCGGGCACCAAGGGCGTCCTGCCCCGCGCCGAGCGGACCCGCGCGGGTCTGGGCGCGGAGGAGCTCGAGGACCTGGGCGAGCCCGGCGGACGCCGTGCGCGCGGCCCGAAGCCGGCCGAGCGGACCGAGGAGCGTCCGGAGCGCACGCGGACCCCGCGTCAGCGCCGGCGCACCCGTGGCGGCGCCTCGGACGACGCCCCGGTCTCGACCGCCCCGATCTCGACCGCCCCGGCGTCGGCGGCCCCGGCCGTCGAGGCGGGCACCACCACGGGCGAGGCCCGGACCGAGTCCGGCCCCCGCACCCCGCGCCGCCGCCGTCGCACCCGCGTCGGCGCCCCGGGCGCCGCTCCGGTGGCCCAGGCCGCTCAGGCGACCCAGGCTGCTCCGGTGGCCAAGGCCGCTCCGGTCGTCCAGGCCGCTCAGGCTGCTCCGGTCGCCCAGGCTGCTCCGGTCGCCCAGGCCGCTCCGGTCGTCCAGGCCGCTCAGGCTGCTCCGGTCGCCCAGGCTGCTCCGGTGGCCAAGGCCGCTCCCGTGGCGGAGGCCGTTCAGGCCCCGGCCGCCGCGGCCCCGGCGGAGGAGCCGAAGGCTCCCCGTCGCCGTAGCCGCACGCCCCGCCAGACGCCCGTGACGGCCGCGCCCGTCGCCCAGGCTCCGGCCGCTCCGGAGTCGACTCCGGCCCCGCGCCGCCGTCGTCCCCGCGTGGCCCGGCCGGTCGAGGACACCGGTTCGTTCCAGACCGTCGAGACCGCCGCGGCCGCCCTGCGCGCCGCCGCTCCGGCCGTCGTCGAGGCCCCGGTCGCCGAGACCCCCGCGGTCGAGGAGCCGAAGCGGGCCCCGCGCCGCCGGGCGACCCGGAAGGCCACCGGATCCCCGGTCGCCGAGCAGGTCGTCCAGCAGGCCGCCGCCCCGGTCGTCGAGGCCCCCAAGGCCGAGGCTCCCGCGGTCACGGCCGAGGTCCCCGCCCCGCGTCGCCGCCGTGCGGTCCGCCCGGCCACCAACGCCCCGGTCGTCGAGACTCCGGTCGCCGAGGCCCCCGTGGTCGAGGCCCCCGCCGCCGAGCCGGTCGCCGAGCCGGTCGTCGAGGCCCCCAAGGCCCCGCGCGGTCGTCGCACGGCCCGCAGGCCCGCCGGCTCCCCGGTCACGGCCGAGACCCCCGTGGTCGAAGCCGTCACCACCGAGCCCGTCGCCGAAGCGGTCGTCGAGGAAGCCCCCAAGGCCCCGCGCGCCCGCCGCACCGCCCGCAAGGCCGCCGGCTCCCCTGCGACCACCGAGGCCCCCGTGGCCGAGGCCGTCGCAGTCGAGCCGGTCGTCGAGGAGGCGCCGAAGGCCGCCCCGCGCCGCCGTACGGCCAAGAAGGCGGCCGTCACGGAGGCCGTGGTCGAGGTGCCGGTCGCCGAGGAGGCCCCCAAGGCTCCCCGTCGCCGCGCGGCGAAGAAGGCGGTCGTCGCCGAGGCGCCCGACGCCTCCGAGCCGAAGGCGCCGACGCGCCGCCGTACGACGAAGAAGGCCGCAGCTGCCGAGGCCGAGGCACCGGCGGCTGAGGAGGCCCCCAAGGCTCCGCGCCGTCGCACCACGAAGAAGGCGGCGGCCCAGCCCGAGGGCTGATCCCCGCCCCGCCCGTCACACCCGTGCGGCCCGGTCCCTCCCCTGGGACCGGGCCGCACGGCCGTGTCACGGCCCCGTACGGCCCGCGCGGCCGCCTTCCCCCCGCGCCGCTACAGTCCAGATATGAGCAAGCCCCGTTCCCTCGCACTGCCGCCCCGCACCCGCGCCCGGCGGCTGGTCACCGCGCGCGGCGACTTCGCCGTGCTCGACGCGGCGCCGGCGGGCGAGCGGCGGGGGACGGTACTGCTGCTGCCGGGGTTCACGGGCAGCAAGGAGGACTTCCTGGCCCTGCTCGGGCCGCTGGGCGAGGCCGGGTACCGGGCCGTGGCCGTCGACGGGCGGGGCCAGCACGAGAGCCCGGGCCCGCGGGGCCGGAGGGCGTACCGCCGCAGGGCGCTCGCGCTGGACGCGGTGGCGCAGGCGGCGGCCCTCGGCGACGGGCCCGTCCACCTGGTCGGCCACTCGTTCGGCGGCCTGGTCGCGCGGGCTGCGGCGGCGCTGGCCCCGGACGCCTTCCGCTCCCTGACCCTGCTGTCCTCGGGCCCGGGCCCGGTCGCCCGGCCGCAGCGGATCCGGGTGCGGGTGCTGCGCGGGGCCCTGGCACTGCTCCCGAAGGAGCGCGTGTGGCAGGCGATGTGCCGCCTCGAAACCCGCGGCGAGGAGCCGGGCGCGGCGGACGCGCCGGAGCTGACGGAGTTCCTGCGGCGGCGTTGGATGCGGACCCGGGTCGCCCAACTCGCCGGAGCCGGACGGCTGTTGGTGAACGGTCAGGACGGCACCGAGGAGCTGACCCGGCTCCGGATGCCGCTGCACATCGCGTACGGGGCGGACGAGCCGGTCTGGCCCCCGGCGGACCTGTCGGCGACGGCGGCCCGCACGGGCGCGCACCACACGGTGGTGGCGGGCGCCGGCCACTCCCCCAACGTGTCGCACCCGCAGGAGCTGACCGACCGCCTCGCCGCCTTCTGGGAGCGGTCGGACGCGCCCGCCGGGGGCGCCCCCGCCGCCGAGGTCAGTACTGCGCCTTGAGGTGCTGCCAGAAGCCGTCCCGCAGGGCGCGCCGGAGCGAGGCGTGCCCCCGCAGGGAGCGGCTGAGCAGGCGCTCCGCCTCGACGAGCAGGTCCTGGTCGACCGGTCCCGGCAGGTAGGGCGCGCTGGGCAGGAGCTCGGCGAGCCGGTCCCGGCCCCGTTCGCCGAGCCAGGTCGCGGCGATCTGGGCGCCGACGAACCGGACCTCCTCGCGGGAGGGCGGCGGCTCGCCCTCGTTCTCGTACGTGGTGACCGGGCGGCGGGTGACGTACGGGCGGCAGAAGTCCAGCTCGAAGGTGCGCTGGCTGTCGACCTCCCAGAGGAGCGCCTCGGCCTGGTTGCGTCCCTCGGCGGCCTCGATGCCCCAGAGGTGGACGCGCGCGCCGTACCCCTGGGCCGCCTCGACGGCCGAGACGAGGTCCTCGTCGCCGCCGACGAGGGCGGCGTCGCTGATGGCGCGGTGGCGGGCGAGGGACTCCAGGTCCGTGCGGATGAGGGAGTCGACGCCCTTCTGCTGGTTGTTGGCGTTGAGGTTGCCGAGGCGGACCTTGACGTCGGGCAGTTCGGCGATGGCCTGCTGCTCGGGGGTGTGGATGCGGCGTCTGGCCCCGTCGTACCAGTAGACGCGGAGCAGTCTGCTGTCCGCGAAGATCGTGCGGGCCTTGTCGATGAAGGCCTCGATGAGGCCTTCCGCGTCGAGGTCGAAGGAGCGTCGGTCCTCGGTGCCCGCCACAAGCAACCCGGCCGCAGCATGGACGTAACCCGCGTCGACGAAGATGGCGTGGGTGGAAGGGGTTTTGGCCACCTCGGCCAGCATCCGCTGAAGCAGCTCGTTGGTGCGCTCCAGGCGCGCGTCGAGTTCGCGCAGGCGGGCGGTCGTCTCGGTCACCTGAGTGGTCTCTGCGTCGTTCATACGGGGCTCATTGTCCGCCGGTCGGGGCGCGGCCGCCACACCCTCTTACCCGCCAGTAGTTAGCAATCCGAAAATTTTCCTTAGCGTAAGGAATGTTTGCAGGGTGCACCTCGTTGGATCCCTGTGTACGACAGTTCTCCATCAGGAGGATCAACTCAGACGAAGGGAGAAGCCCATGCGCTTCGAAATCCTGCGACTCGACGACATCGACGGCACGCCCGTCGACCGGACCGTCGTGGACGCCGCCTCCGTCAATCGGATCGTGCAGCAGGCCGCCGCGATCGGCCAGCGCATCTGGATCCGCCCCGCCGAGACCTCGGCCTCGTAACAGGCCCGGTCCACACCACGCACCGCGCCCCCGCACGGACTTCGCAAGAGCGGAATCCGTACGGGGGCGCAGTGGCGTCCGGGGCACCCGCCCCGGCCGCCGGTCAGGCGTTCTGGATCACCTGGGTGACGCCGTTGATGATCTGCTGCACGGCGATGGCGGAGAGCATCATGCCCGCGAGCCGCGTCACCAGGACGACGCCGCCGTCCTTGATGACCCGGATGATCACCAGCGAGTAGCGCATGGTCAGCCACAGCACGACGTGCATGGCGGCGATGGCGGTCCAGACGGAGACCTGCGAGGCGACGCTGTCGGCGTTCTGCACGGCCAGGATGACCGAGACGATCGCGCCGGGACCGGCGAGCAGCGGCATGCCGAGCGGCACCAGGGCGACGTTCACGTCCTTGGTCTGCTTCGGCTCGTCCGTCTTGCCGGTGAGCAGGTCGAGCGCGATGAGCAGCAGCAGGAGACCGCCCGCGATCATCAGCGCGGGGACGGAGACGTGCAGGTAGTCCAGGATCTGCTGCCCGAGCAGGCCGAAGACGGTGATGACGCCGAAGGCCACCGTGACGGCCTGCCAGGCCATCCGGCGCTGCACCTTGGCCGGGCGGCCGGAGGTGAGGGCGAGGAAGATCGGGGTGATCCCGGGGGGATCCATGATCACGAAGAGGGTCAGGAACAGCGAGCCGAAGACGGCGACGTCGAACACGGTGGGGTGCCTTGCGGGAGAGGTCGAACAGTGGGGTGTCCCTGCACTGCGGAACGTGGGATTCCGGAAGCAGGGCAGGAGAAGCGCCACCGGAGCACGGCACGGAGCCGTACGGCGGCGCGGGGTGAAGTCGGGGCGCGCGCACCCGCCCGGGAGGCGGCGGGCGCGACGGCCGGCCGCCGTCACGGGGGAGCGGCGGAAGGGGGGCCGGAACGGCCCGGGGCGTACGGCCCTCTTAGCGGGATCCGCCCGCGCCGGGGACCGGGAAGGCCCCCGCCGCACGGCGGGTGATCTCGCCGTAGATCTCGGGGTCGGTGGTGTACTCGCCGAGGCGGCAGGTCTTGCGGCTGCCGTGGTAGTCGCTGGAGCCCGTGGTCAGCAGCCCGAGTTCCTTCGCGAGCCCGCGCAGCCGCGCGCGCGTCGCCTCGTCGTGGTCCATGTGGTCGACCTCGATGCCGTCGAGTCCGGCCTCGGCGAGCCGGGCTATCGAGGCCTCGGGCAGCACCTGGCCGCGCTTGACGGCGAGCGGGTGCGCGAAGACGGTGACCCCGCCGGCAGCCTTGACCAGGCGGATCGCGTCGATCGGGTCGAGCTCGTGCTTCCCGACGTACGCCCGGCCGCCGTCGGCGAGCCACTCGGGCGTGAACGCCCCCGACACGTCCGGTACGACGCCGAGCTCGACGAGCGCCTCGGCGACGTGCGGGCGGCCCACGGAGCCGTCGCCGGCGATCCGGGCGACCTGCTCCCAGGTGACGGGGACGCCGAGCTCCTGGAGCTTGCCGACCATGGCGCGGGCCCGCGGCACCCGATCGTCCCGGACGAGCTCGCGCTCGGCGAGGAGCGCGGGCTCCGTCGGGTCGAAGAGGTACGCCAGCATGTGCAGGCTGATCCCGTCGACACGGCAGGACAGCTCGGCCCCGGTGACCAGCGTCAGCCCCTCGGGCAGTGCCTCGATCGCCTCGGCGTGGCCGCGGGTGGTGTCGTGGTCCGTCAGCGCGACGACGTCGAGCCCGGCCGCGGCCGCGTTCCGTACGAGCTCCGCCGGCGAGTCCGTGCCGTCGGACGCCGTGGAGTGGGTGTGCAGATCGATGCGCACGACGCGGTACTCCGGGGGCTCGGCACGGACGAGGGACGCTCCAGCATAACGGGCGAATCGAACACGCCCGTACGGAACGTCAGACGCCCTCCCCGGGCGCGAACCGGGCCGACACCGGGTTGCGGACCGACCCAAGGGGGCAAGCCGCGGACCCGGCCGGTGGCTAGCCGAGGAGCCTCGGGGTGAGGGCGCCGCACGGCAGGAGTTCGACTTCGGCGCCGGCGTCGCGCAGGTCCGTCAGGACGAGCTCGTCGTACATGAGGAGGCCGGACTGCTCGGGCCAGACGATGGCCCACAGCCACATGCCGCGCGCCTCGCCCGCGAAGACCGCGCGGTCGTGCGGGGCGCCGTTGACGTGCCAGAGCGGGGTGGGACGGCCGGCGGCCAGCACCTTCGTCTGGGGCGGCTTGTCGATGGACATGCCGGGGCCGGGGTCCGGCCCGTCGATGCCGGCGTACCGGGCGCCGAGGCCGACGCCGAGCTCCTCGGCGACGAGGACCAGCTCGCCGATCCCGCCGAGGGGTCCGGGCCCCGAGCACGCGACGGCGGTCGCGCGACCGCCGCTGCGGTCGTCCCCGGCGTACGCGACCCCGGTGAAGAGCCAGCCGACGGGAAGGGGCCACGGCATCCACACCGGGACTTGGGACCGGTTCACCACGACACCGAGCGCCTCGACGCTGGGCGGGATCACGGGCTGGAGCGGGTACACCGAGCCGTGCACGTCACACTGCCAGGAGTCGGCGAAGAGACCGGGCGCCCTGACCCGGCCACCGCACTTCGGACAACTGGGTTCGCCCCTCATAGGGCTCAACGGTCCTAGCTCTTCCGCCCCGCGTCAAGGACGTCAACGGACGATCACCCGTCCGGCCCGGGCCGTTCACCCTCGGTCGACATACACCCTGGTAACGGTCGATTCGGACGGGACGGGCGGGGGTCGGGGGCCGCGGGCCTCAGTCCAGGTTCACGGATCCGCGCAGCGGATCGCGCAGGTCCGTCCCCTTGGCCAGCCAGCGCTCCTCCAGGGCCTGCGCCCCGTGGACCCGCTTCCAGGCGGCCTCGTTCGGGGTCATCGGGAGCAGCGGCAGGAAGCGGACCGGGTCCATCGGGTCGTCGAGCTCCAGGTCCTCCACGAGGCCGCCGGACTCGGCGACCAGGACGGAGCTGAAGGCGGCGCCGGGCCAGAGCGGGTCGCCGACGTCGAGCGAGGCGCCGGGGGCCACGACGACGCCCTCGACCTGCGGGGTGGAGGCGAGCACGGCGAGCGGCCGCAGCACCTTGTCGGTGTCGGCGAGCCCGGCCCGCACGGTGAGGACGAGTTCCGCGCGCGGACCCTTCACGGGGTCGGCGAGCGCGGCGGTCGGGTCGGCCATCGGCTGCGCGGACATGCCGAGGGTCGCGTACCGCACGAGATCGCCGTCGATGAACCGGAGCACCTCGATCCGGTCCGTCCCGAGAAACGTCACCGCGGCCCGCGCGTCCGGTTCTCCGAGCGCCGTCCGCAGCCGGGCCTCGACCAGTGCAAGAACTTCTGCCATGGAGGGAGCATAGATCGCGTATGGAACGGGCAAAGGAAGGGATTGACCCTCTGTCGGCTGATAGTGTTGGCCACTGGTCGGGATTCCCGACTGCTCGTCACACGTCATCCCCGACAGGGGACCGGCCGGAGGAGGTGGGACTGCGATGGACCGAAGTCGATCGGGCAGTACCAGCAGCTCTTCCGCCGCTCCGCACCCCCGCCAGGTGCGCTCCCTCCGGTGACGTCCGGGTCCGGCACGGACCCGCCCCTCCGGCATCTCGCACGACGGAAGAGCACTTCGCCTTTCCCTGTCTGTAGCGACCGCCGTCAACGCGCCTCTCCGGTGCCGCCCGCTTTGTGGACGACGTACCTCTCCGTCCCCATTCCGGGCTGTGCCACGCTCCGCGCCGACGGCCGATCCGTGAAGGAGCACGCCCATGTCGATGATCCGCGACCTCACCGCAGCCGTCCGCCCGAGCCTGCGGCACACCCTGCGCAAGACCCCCACCACGTACACCTCGTACGACCCCACCCGCGACCACTCGGCCTCCAGCGCCGTGGTCGACTGCGCCGTCTACCGCGACGGGCGCCGGGTCGACGACCGCGAGTGCCTCACGCCGCGCGGCGCGATGCGCCAGGTACGGGAGAGCGGCGGCTTCGCCTGGATCGGCCTCCACGAGCCGACCGAGGCCGAATTCGCCGGAATCGCGGCCGAGTTCGGGCTGCACCCGCTCGCCGTCGAGGACGCCGTCCACGCCCACCAGCGGCCCAAGCTGGAGCGGTACGACGACACCCTCTTCACCGTCTTCAAGACCATCCACTACGTCGAGCACGCCGAACTCACCGCGACCAGCGAGGTCGTCGAGACCGGCGAGGTCATGTGCTTCACCGGCCCCGACTTCGTCATCACCGTCCGGCACGGCGGCCAGGGCTCCCTCCGCAACCTCCGCCACCGCCTCCAGGGCGAGCCCGAACTCCTCGCCAAGGGCCCCTCGGCCGTGCTCCACGCCATCGCCGACCACGTCGTCGACGGCTACATCGCGGTCGCCGACGCCGTCGAACTGGACATCGACCAGCTCGAGATCGACGTCTTCTCGCCCGCCGCGAAGGGCTCCACCCGCGGCACGGACACCGGCCGGATCTACCAGCTCAAGCGCGAGGTCCTGGAGTTCAAGCGGGCCGTCACCCCGCTCCTGCGCCCCATGCAGCTGCTCAGCGAGCGGCCCATGCGGCTGGTCGACCCCGACATCCAGAAGTACTTCCGCGACGTCGCCGACCACCTCGCCCGCGTCCAGGAGCAGGTCGTCGGCTTCGACGAGCTCCTCAACTCGATCCTCCAGGCCAACCTGGCGCAGGCGACCGTCGCGCAGAACGAGGACATGCGCAAGATCACCTCGTGGGCCGCGATCGTCGCCGTCCCCACCGCCGTCTGCGGCGTGTACGGCATGAACTTCGACCACATGCCCGAACTGCACTGGAAGTACGGCTACCCGATGGTGCTCACCGGCATCATCGCCATCTGCTTCACCATCCACCGCACCCTCAAGCGCAACGGCTGGCTCTAGATAGGCTTCGGCCATGACCGACATGCTGCTCACCGGCGCCCTCGTCGAGGAGGCCACCAAGAAGTCCGGCCTCGTCTGGGTCCGGGGCACCGGCCCCGCCCGCGCGCTCTGGCACGTCTGGCACGACGGCGCCGCGCACGTCGTGGGCGACGGGCCCGGCGAGCAGCCGCTCCCCGGCCTGACCGACGGCGGTACGGCCGAGGTGACCGTGCGCAGCAAGGACAAGGGCGGCCGGCTCGTCGCCTGGACCGCCACGGTGCGCGAGCTCGCCCCCGGCAGCGAGGCGTGGGAGGCGGCCGTCGCCGAGCTGAAGGGCAAGCGGCTCAACGCGCCCGACGGCGAGGCGATGCCGGCCCGCTGGGCGCGCGAGTGCCGGGTGCTGCGGCTCGACCCGCACGCCTCGACGACGGACCTGCCGGACGGCTCCCTGGCCGCCGTCCCGCTACCGACCGAGGCGATCACCCGCCGCCCGGTACCGGCGGCCCTGCCGAAGCTGCTGTTCGGCCGGAAGCGGCGTTAGGGGGCGTCTTGTCGATCAGGCCGGGCCCCGCGAGCCCGCCTGATCGACAAGACAGGCCCTAGGTCCGGGGCAGCTGCTTGCCGTAGTCGAGGGTCTCCTCCGTCGACGGCTCGGCGAGGGGGAAGTCGCGGTTCCATTCGGAGAGCACGACGATGCCCGCGCCGCCGCCCCGCGCGAACTGGAGGGGGTAGGGAGAGCCTTCGAGGGCCACGTCGAGGGTGCCGCCCTCGCCGTCCTCGCCGCCCTTGACCTTGACCGTGCGGACGCCGCCGATCTGGTCGCGGTCGCCCTTGACGGCCCCGCCGTGGAGGGCGATCAGGCCGTCGAGGAGCGGGCCCATGTCGGTGAAGCCGCGCAGCTGCTTGTACGAGGGGTCGCCCTGGGGCACCTTCACGTACATGTCGTCGAGCTTGTCGGCGGCCTCGGTGTCCGCCTCCGTGGGCGCCTCGGACGCCTTGTCGTCATGGGCCCAGAAGCCCGCGTCGGCCTTCAGGTAGAGGGCGTCGCCGACGCGCAGCAGCTCGAAGGTGCTGTTCTTCGTGGTCACCGAGCCGGTCGCGCCGTCCTGCTTCAGGCGCATGTTCAGCTTGAAGGTGCCGCCCTTGCTGACCAGCGTGCCGGACAGGCGCACCGCCTTGGCCGTGTCCGCCGCCGCCTGCGCCTTGCGCTCGATCTCGGGAGCGGTGAGCTTCCCGACCCCGTTCGTCCCCTCGTCCGGATCGGCCGCGCAGGCCGTGAGTCCCACCGTCAGTCCGGCGCAGAGCGCCAGGGGCGTGACCGCCCTGCGGATACGCGATGACGGGGTGCGGACGGTCATCTGCGCTGCCTCTCGTTTCGTGGGGGGCGACGGGCCCTGGCCCGTACGGGGTGCCGCCGGGCGGCCGCGCTCCCGACCGGGCGGAACGGCCGGGTCCGGTGCGGGGGCCGATGGGGGGACGGCAGACCGCAGCGTACCCGGGCCAGGTGAAGGACCCCGCAGGCAGCCGTACGGAGGCACTGCCGGGGCGGGCCGGAACGGCACGGGCTAGCCTGAACCCGGCAAAGCTCTGCAATCACCGGCAAAGCTCTGCGACGACTCGATTCGTGCGGCACCGAGGAGGCGCGTGGCATGGCGGCAGGCGCCCCCCGGATCTTCGTCTCCCATCTCGCGGGGGTCCCCGTCTTCGACCCCGTCGGCGACCAGGTCGGCCGCGTCAGCGACCTGGTGGCCATGCTGCGGGTGGGCCGCAGGCCGCCCCGGCTGCTCGGCATGGTCGTGGAGGTGCTGAGCCGCCGCCGGGTCTTCGTGCCGATGACCCGGATCACGGGCGTCCAGTCGGGTCAGGTCATCACCACCGGCGTGGTCAACATGCGCCGCTTCGAGCGGCGCCCCACCGAGCGGCTCGTCCTGGGCGAGCTCCTCGACCGGCGCGTCCGTCTCGTCGGGAGCGACGGGCAGGAGGGCGAGGAGGTCACCGTCCTCGACGTCGCCATCCAGCAGCTGCCCGCCCGCCGCGACTGGGAGATCGACAAGGTCTTCGTCCGCAAGGGCAAGGGCGGGGTGCTGAGCCGCAAGGGCGAGACGCTGACCGTCGAGTGGTCCGCCGTCACCGGCTTCTCCCTGGAGGAGCACGGGCAGGGCGCCGAGAGCCTGGTCGCCACCTTCGAGAAGCTGCGCCCCGCCGACCTGGCCAACGCGCTGCACCACCTCTCGCCGAAGCGGCGTGTCGAGGTCGCGGCGGCCCTCGACGACGACCGGCTCGCCGACGTCCTCGAAGAGCTGCCCGAGGACGACCAGGTCGAGATCATCGGCAAGCTGAAGGAGGAGCGCGCGGCCGACGTCCTGGAGGCGATGGACCCGGACGACGCTGCCGACCTGCTGTCCGAGCTGCCGGAGGAGGACCAGGAGCGGCTGCTCACCCTGATGCAGCCGGACGACGCCGCCGACGTGCGTCGGCTCCTGGCGTACGAGGAGCGCACGGCGGGCGGTCTGATGACGACCGAGCCGATCGTGCTGCGTCCCGACGCGACCGTGGCGGACGCGCTGGCCCGGGTCCGGCAGCAGGACCTGTCGCCGGCGCTCGCGGCGCAGGTGTACGTGTGCCGGCCGCCGGACGAGACGCCGACCGGCAAGTACCTGGGCACGGTGCACTTCCAGCGGCTGCTCCGCGACCCGCCGTTCACCCTGGTGAGCTCGCTGGTGGACAGCGATCTGCCGCCGCTCGGCCCGGACACCCCGCTGCCGGCCGTGACCAGCTACCTCGCCGCGTACAACATGGTGGCGGCGCCGGTGGTCGACGAGAGCGGCTCGCTGCTCGGCGCGGTCACCGTCGACGACGTGCTCGACCACCTGCTGCCGGAGGACTGGCGGGAGACCGAGTTCCACGATGAGGGGGCCCCGCATGGCCGCTGAGCGGACGCAGGACCGGGACCGCGAGCGGGAACGGGAGCGGGACCGCGAGCGGCCGTCGCCCCGCATCCGGCTCGATCTGCCGCGCGAGCGGCGGGCCAGGCTGCTGCCGGAGTACGACCCCGAGGCGTTCGGACGGCTCTCGGAGCGGATCGCCCGCTTCCTGGGGACGGGGCGCTTCCTGGTCTGGATGACCCTGACGGTCGTCGTCTGGATCGGGTGGAACGTCTTCGCGCCGTTGCCGCTGCGGTTCGACGAGTACCCCTTCATCTTCCTGACGCTCGCGCTGTCCCTGCAGGCCTCGTACGCGGCGCCGCTGATCCTGCTCGCCCAGAACCGGCAGGACGACCGGGACCGGGTCAATCTGGAGCAGGACCGGAAGCAGAACGAGCGGTCGATCGCGGACACCGAGTACCTGACGCGGGAGATCGCGGCGCTGCGGATGGGCCTCGGCGAGGTCGCGACCCGTGACTGGATCCGGTCGGAGCTCCATGACCTGATCAAGGAGCTGGAGGAGCGCCGGGATCTATTCCCGTCGGCCGACGGTCGCGGAAGTGACGTACCCGACCGTTGACAGGGCTTTCATGGGCCGGTGGTCGGCGCCGTACCATCGTCGGTATGGCTACGGAAGACGCGGTGCTCGCAGCACTGGCGACGGTGAACGACCCTGAGATCAACAAGCCGATCACTGAGCTCGGCATGGTCAAGTCGGTGGAGATCGAACCGGACGGCAGGGTCGCCGTCACGGTCTACCTGACGGTCTCCGGCTGCCCGATGCGCGACACCATCACGCAGCGCGTGACCGAGGCCGTCTCCAAGGTCGAGGGTGTCACCGGCGTCGAGGTCTCGCTCGACGTGATGAGCGACGAACAGCGCAAGGAGCTGGCCGCGGCGCTGCGCGGCACGGGCGCCGAGCGCGAGGTGCCGTTCGCGAAGCCCGGCTCGCTGACCCGGGTGTACGCGGTGGCCTCCGGCAAGGGCGGTGTCGGCAAGTCGTCCGTCACCGTGAACCTGGCCGCGGCGATGGCCGCCGACGGTCTGAAGGTCGGTGTCGTCGACGCCGACATCTACGGCCACAGCGTGCCGCGGATGCTGGGTGCGGACGGCCGTCCGACCCAGGTCGAGAACATGATCATGCCGCCGTCCGCGAACGGCGTGAAGGTCATCTCCATCGGCATGTTCACCCCGGGCAACGCCCCGGTCGTGTGGCGCGGCCCGATGCTGCACCGCGCGCTCCAGCAGTTCCTCGCGGACGTGTACTGGGGCGACCTGGACGTCCTGCTGCTCGACCTGCCCCCGGGCACCGGCGACATCGCGATCTCGGTCGCGCAGCTGGTGCCGAACGCGGAGATCCTCGTCGTCACCACCCCGCAGCAGGCCGCCGCCGAGGTCGCCGAGCGGGCCGGCTCGATCGCCGTCCAGACCCACCAGAAGATCGTCGGCGTCGTCGAGAACATGGCGGGCCTGCCCTGTCCGCACTGCGACGAGATGGTCGACGTGTTCGGCACCGGCGGCGGCCAGAAGGTCGCGGACGGCCTGACGCAGACCACGGGCGCGACGGTCCCGGTCCTCGGCTCGATCCCGATCGACGTGCGGCTCCGCGAGGGCGGCGACGACGGCAAGCCGGTCGTCCTGTCCGACCCCGACTCCCCGGCGGGCGCCGCCCTGCGCGCCATCGCCGGCAAGCTGGGCGGCCGTCAGCGCGGCCTCTCGGGCATGAGCCTGGGCATCACGCCCCGCAACAAGTTCTAGCGGCACGGCTTCCGACCGTACGACGAAGGGGCGCCCCGGTTCCGGGG
>NZ_JBHJQI010000142.1:0-23207 GCF_042262805.1 Streptomyces sp. NPDC056361 | reverse complement strand
AGCCCCTCCGCCGGCACACGGCGGAGGGGCTCCTCGCGTCGTGGCGGGACTCCCCCGTCAGACGCAGGCCGGGCACAGCCCCCGGTACGTCACGTCGGCCTTCGAGACGGCGAAGCCGAACCGCTCGGCGGGCGGGAGCGCGTCCAGCGGATCCCCCGTCGGGTGGACGTCCCGGATGACCCCGCAGCCGGAGCAGACCAGGTGCTGGTGCGGGCGGTGCGCGTTCGGGTCGTAGCGCTTGGCGCGCCCGTCCGTCGAGAGTTCGACGACCTCGCCGAGGGCGACCAGTTCGCCGAGGGTGTTGTACACGGTCGCCCGCGCGATCTCCGGGAGGCGGGCCACCGCGCGCGCGTGCACCTCGTCCGCGGTGAGGTGCACGTGGTCGCCGGCCAGCACCTCCGCGACGACACGCCGCTGGGACGTCATCCGCCAGCCCCGCGCGCGCAGTCGCTCCAGCAGGTCGTCCACCTCGGTTCACCTCTTCGGCTCGGCGGTTCTCGGACAGGCGTTTGGCGTGGTTCTTGACTTGGACAACGTCCATCGTAGGATCGGTTTTGTTGATGGCCAAGGGACAGGAAGACTCCAGCACGGCGGGAGACGCAGACGTGAAGGACCGATCCTGCGGCGTGGCCCCCGCCCGCGCGACGGGCCGTCCCCTCGTGTCTCCCCATACGACTGGTCCCACCCATATGACCGGTCCCGCGTCGACGAGGCCGCGGCTGGTCCGGAAGGATTCCCATGTCTGAGAACGCTGAGAACCACGACGCGATCGTCGTAGACGCGAAGGCGGAGGGCGGGGGCGGCTGCCCGGTCGCGCACGACCGCGCCGCCCATCCGACGCAGAGCGGCGGCAACAGCCAGTGGTGGCCCAACCGGCTGAATCTGAAGATCCTTGCGAAGAACCCCGCCGTGGCCAACCCGCTGGGCGAGGACTTCGACTACGCCGAGGCGTTCGAGAGCCTCGACCTCCCGGCCGTGAAGCGGGACATCGAGGAGGTCCTCACCACGTCGCAGGACTGGTGGCCCGCCGACTTCGGCCACTACGGGCCGTTCATGATCCGGATGGCCTGGCACAGCGCGGGCACGTACCGCATCAGCGACGGCCGCGGTGGGGCCGGTGCCGGCCAGCAGCGCTTCGCGCCGCTGAACAGCTGGCCGGACAACGGCAACCTGGACAAGGCCCGCCGTCTGCTGTGGCCGGTCAAGAAGAAGTACGGCCGGAACCTCTCCTGGGCCGACCTCATGATCCTCACGGGCAACGTCGCCCTGGAGTCGATGGGCTTCGAGACCTTCGGCTTCGCCGGTGGCCGCGCCGACGTGTGGGAGCCCGACGAGGACGTCTACTGGGGCCCCGAGACCACCTGGCTCGGCGACGAGCGCTACACCGGCGACCGCGAGCTGGAGAACCCGCTCGGCGCGGTCCAGATGGGCCTCATCTACGTCAACCCCGAGGGCCCGAACGGCACCCCGGACCCGATCGCCGCGGCCCGCGACATCCGCGAGACGTTCCGCCGCATGGCGATGAACGACGAGGAGACCGTCGCCCTGATCGCGGGCGGTCACACCTTCGGCAAGACCCACGGCGCCGGCCCCGCCGAGAACGTGGGCGACGACCCGGAGGCGGCGCCGCTGGAGCAGCAGGGCCTCGGCTGGAAGAGCACCTACCGCACCGGCAAGGGCCCCGACGCCATCACCAGCGGCCTGGAGGTCACCTGGACCACCACGCCGACCCAGTGGAGCAACAGCTTCTTCACGAACCTCTTCGAGTACGAGTACGAGCTGACGAAGAGCCCGGCGGGCGCGCACCAGTGGGTGGCGAAGAACGCCGAGGCGATCATCCCGGACGCGTACGACCCGGCCGTGAAGCACCTCCCGACGATGCTCACCACGGACCTGTCGCTGCGCTTCGACCCGGTCTACGAGCCCATCTCGCGGCGCTTCTACGAGAACCCGGCGGAGTTCGCGGACGCGTTCGCCCGCGCCTGGTACAAGCTCACCCACCGCGACATGGGCCCGGTGGCGCGCTACCTCGGCCCCGAGGTCCCGTCCGAGGAGCTCCTCTGGCAGGACCCGCTGCCGGCGCGCACGTACGGCCTCGTCGACGCCGGGGACATCGCCTCCCTCAAGGAGAAGATCCTCGCCTCCGACCTCACGGTCACGCAGCTGGTCTCCGCGGCCTGGGCCGCCGCGTCCTCCTTCCGCGGCAGCGACAAGCGGGGCGGCGCCAACGGCGGCCGCATCCGCCTGGAGCCGCAGCGCACCTGGGAGGTCAACAACCCGGACGAGCTGGCGCAGGTGCTGCGCGTCCTCGAAGGCGTCAAGGAGTCCTTCGACTCCGCCCAGAACGGCGACAAGCGGGTCTCCCTCGCCGACCTCGTCGTCCTCGCGGGCGTCGCGGCGGTCGAGAAGGCGGCCGCGGACGCCGGCCACGCCGTCGAGGTCCCGTTCACCCCGGGCCGCGTGGACGCCGCCCAGGAGCAGACGGACGTCGAGTCCTTCGCCGCCCTGGAGCCGGCCGCGGACGGCTTCCGCAACTACCTGGGCAAGGGCAACCGCCTCCCGGCCGAGTACCTGCTCATCGACCGGGCGAACCTGCTCACCCTCAGCGCCCCCGAGCTGACGGTCCTCGTCGGCGGCCTGCGCGCCCTCGGCGTGACGCAGCAGCAGTCCTCGCTCGGTGTCCTCACCGAGACGCCCGGCAGGCTGACGAACGACTTCTTCGCCAACCTGCTCGACCTGGGCACGGAGTGGACCTCCACCTCCGAGGACCAGAGCACCTTCGAGGGCCGCGACACCGCCACGGGCGCGGTCAAGTGGACGGGCACCCGTGCCGACCTCGTGTTCGGCTCGAACAGCGAGCTCCGCGCGGTCGCCGAGGTCTACGCGAGCGACGACGCGAAGGAGAAGTTCGTGAAGGACTTCGTGTCGGCGTGGGACAAGGTGATGAACCTGGACCGGTTCGACATCGCCTGAGGGCGTACCGGGCGCTGACACCCCCGGCGCCCGCTCCACGCATCGGCCGGCCGGCCTCCGTCGGCCGGCCGATGCGCGCCCCGGCTCACGGCCGGCCCCGGCCACGGCATACGCTCGCCTCATCACGGCTCACCGCACACGGTGCCGGCGGCACCGCGAGTAGGGAACGGACGATGACCGATCTGCCGGGCAGCGACACGGAGCGTCGCACGGGCCTCGGCCCGGATGTCCGCCGGGACATCGAGCCCGATGCCCGCCGCGACATCCGGATCCAGCCCGACGTCCGCCCGGACGCGGCGGACCCCCGGGCGTCGACCGTGCGCGTGTTCATCGCCCTCGCCCCGCCCGACGAGGCCAAGGACGAGCTGGCGCGGGCGCTGCGCCCGGCCTGCGACGCGTACCCCCGCATGCGGTGGAACCGCATCGAGGACTGGCACATCACCCTGGCGTTCCTCGGGGAGCTCCCGGCCGAGGTCGTCCCGCCGCTCCAGGCACCGCTGGCGGACCTCGCCGCGTCCCTGCCCCCGGTCGAACTGTCGCTGCGCGGCGGCGGGCACTTCGACGAGCGGGTGCTGTGGAGCGGGATCGACGGGGAGCTCGACGCACTGCACCGGCTCGCCACCGGTGTGCGCGCCGTGGTCAGGGAGTGCGGCATCGCCTTCGAGGAGCGGCCCCTGCGCCCCCACCTCACGCTCGCCCGCGCCCGCCGCGACGACCCGACCAGCGTGGTGGCGGCCGCCGCCGGCCTCTCCGCCTTCGCCGGCCGCCGCTGGCCGACCGAGCGCCTCCACCTGGTCGGCAGCGACTTCGGCCGCGGGCCGGGGCCGATCCGCTACCGGGACATCCGTTCCTGGAGCTTCACCGGGCGCTGAGCGCGGCGGTCCGCGGGGTCAGCGGCCGTACATCCCCCGGCAGAGGTCGGCGGCGCCCATGGGCGCCCGGATTCCCTCGGCCTTGCGGCAGAGCTGCCGCATCTCGGGCGGCAGGCCGTTCGTCCGCTGCTGACGGCCCGAGGGAACGGTGCGGTTCCGCTGAGGAGTCCGGGGCGCGGCCTTCCTCGTACCGGACGTCCCGGAGGCGGGCTTCCTGGTGCGGTTCGGCGCGGTGTGCGGGTGGTTCGGCGCCACCCGACGAGCGGGCGGGCGGGCGACCGTCCCTCCGGCCGCCCGGTCGGCGGCGGGTGCCGCGGGGCGGGCGGGTGGCGTGGCCTCGCGGGCACCGGGCCTGGGGCCGGTGCCGGTGTCCGTGTCGGCGAGGGCCTCGCGGGCGGTGGCAGGGGTGGGCGCGGGCCAGGCCGGGAGGGGGGCGGGCGCGCGCTCGGCGTCCGGTGCGAGGTCGGCGTGCCGGGCCGGTGGAGCCGGTGCGGCGGGACGCGGAACGGCCACGCATCCGCTGGTGAGGAGTACGGCGAGCAGGGCGAGCGTGGTGCGACGGGGCTGCATGGCGCCCACGCTGCCCGAGTCGCCCCGCCCGTCGCGGGCGGCACGGCCCGGGTCCACCATGACGAGTGAAACCGGCCGGGCGGGTGGACGGCCCCTACTGGCCGACGCGGCCGTCGACGCACTCGCGGAGCAGGTCCGCGTGTCCGCAGTGGCGGGCGTACTCGTCGATCATGTGCACCATCAGCTCGCGTATCGCCATGTCGTCCTTGCCGACGCGCTCGCCCAGGTCCGGGAAGCCGGCGATCGCGGCGTCGGTGGCGGCCTGTTCGCGTGCGAGGTCGGCGTACGCGGAGTCGACGACGGACTGTTCGGCGACGGCTCCGTGGAAGTCGGCGTCGCGCTTGCCGTAGAGCTTCGGCAGCGGGTCGCCGTCGGTGATCCAGTTGCGCCAGTCGCGTTCGACCTCGGCGAGGTGGCGGAGGAGGCCGAGCAGGGACATCGTCGACGGCGGAACGGAGCGGCGGGCCAGCTGTTCCGCGTCGAGGCCCTCGCACTTCAGCCGCAGGGTGATGCGGTAGTCCGTCAGGAAGTCGAGCAGTGTGGCCCGTTCGCCGTCCGGGCTGCTGCTGTCCCTGTTGCGGGGGTCGTCGTCGGGGTCGGCCCACATGTCGGGGTACACGGTCGCCTGGGTCCAGCGTGCGGGTTCGTCACTCATGCCTTGCATGATCGTCCAGCAGCGGTGGGCCCGCCAGCCAGTTTCACACGGTCTTCCCGAACGGGCGGCGCCGGGCGGGAAAGTGATCTTGCGTCGTCACGGGAGTCGTGATCGTATGGCGTGTCTTTCACATGATCATTACTTTTGGGGGCAAGCAATGACCGGAAGCATGGACCGACGTTCCGTCATCCGCGGAATGGCGACGGCCGGTGCGGGGGTCGCGGCGGGGGCCGTGGTGGCCGGCGGGGGGACCGCGTACGCGGCCGGCTCCGGCGACGACCCGTACAGCGTGGACGTCATCAGCAAGGGCGCGGACCCGACGGGCGCCACGGCCAGCGACGCCGCCTTCCGCGCGGCCGCCGCCGAGGTCCTCGCCTCGTACCAGCCGGACCCGATCTCGGGCGCGATCCCGAAGAAGGTCCTGGTCGTTCCGCCGGGCACGTACCTCCTCACGCAGCCCGACTCGCTGCTGCCGAACGTCAACGGCGAGGGCAACGGCGGCATCGTCGACGGCCTCTCGATCACCGGCTACGGCAAGCGCCTCTCGCGGATCGTGTACGCGCCGACCGCCGACGACACGACGCTGTGGACCAACTACCAGCGCTACAAGAACATCCGGATCTCCGGGCTGACCTTCACCAGCACCAACGCCACGTCGAGCTTCTGCTACGCGTACTCCTCGGCCACGTACGGCGTCCAGGACACCTGGTACACGGACGTGGAGTGGCGCGGCAGCTGGAAGCGCGGCATCGGCCTCGACGGTCCGGCCACGACGTCCAACCTCAACAGCGAGATGGGCTGGGACCACTGCCAGGTGGGCGGCTCCTACTCCGACGCGTTCCTCGTCATCGGCATGACCCCGACCGCGAGCCAGCAGGACCAGTTCCTCAACTACTGGTTCCGCGACTGCAAGGTGGAGTACCAGTCGGGCGTGTTCGTGAAGAACACCCGGGGCGGCTCGATGAACTTCACCGGCGGCTCCTACATCCTCACGGACACAGCGTCGACCGGCACCTTCTTCCAGCTCACCGCCGACGCCGGCACCCGCGCCGACTCCGTCATGCGCCTGTACGCGCAGGGCATCCGCTTCGAGCTGCGCGGCACGGGCCACAAGGTGATCGACTCCCGCTGGTACAAGGGCAACGTCACCTTCGTGTCCTGCGACGACACCGCGCACAGCTTCAAGTCGTGGGCCCCGAGCGCCGTCACGCACGTGTACGACTTCGAGGCGAACGGCTCGCGCGGCCCGATGGTCCGCTACGTCGACTGCGCCCTCATGGGTTCGCACCAGGTCACCACGGGCGGCACCGCGACCACGTACGGCAAGGTCCTCTACGAAGGCTGCCGCTTCATGGACATGAGCACCGCGACCGGCCCCACCGGCTTCCTGCGCTGGACCGGAACGGTCGCTCCCCGCTACGAGGTGCGCGACTGCGTCGGCGCCTCGACCTACCTCGGCGACGTGAAGAACCCGGCCTGATCCGACGGGTCCCGGCCCCTGACGCGCTTCCCTGGGATCCGGGACCCGGTCACGGGCCCCGGACCCCAGGGCCGGGGTCCCGGTCCCGGGTCAGGGGCCACAATCACGGATCACGGTCACGGGTGACGGGGCGCGGGGCACGGGGCGCGGGGAGCTCACAGCCGCCGGACCCGCAGCACGGCGGTCAGCAGGGGAAGGGTGAACTCGCCTCGTGCCGTGTCCGGTTGACTCGCGAGGAAGGCACTGATGCGGCCCAGCGCGGCCTCCCGCTCCTGCTCCGGCATGACCAGGAGGCCCGCGCGCGTCGCCAGGGTCGCGACGAGCGAGTCGGCGGTGCGGCGCTGACCGTGCGGGAACTCGGCCTGCTCGGCCGAGCCGAACCGGGCCGCGCCTCCGGACTGCGGAAGGTGCATGTCGGCCGTCTCGGCGCGCCAGGCGGCGGGCGTGTCACGCGGGCCGACGGCCGCGCTGCCGGCGACGGCGGCCAGCCCGGCGACCCAGTCGACCCGGTCGTCCATGACGTTCCACAGGCCGGCGAGGACACCGCCGGGCGCCAGGACCCGGGCGATCTCGGGACCGGCGACGGCCATGTCGAACCAGTGCATGGCGTTGCCCGCCACCACGGCGTCCACGGACCCGTCCGGCAGCGGGATCTCCTCCGCACTGCCCCTGAGGGCACGGACCCCGGGCAGCGAGCGCCGCAGCTGGGCGAGCATCTCCGGGTCCGGCTCGACCGCGACGACGTCGGCGCCCCGAGCGGCCGACGCGGCGAGCACGGCCGTCAGCTTGCCCGTTCCGGCACCGAGGTCGAGCACGCGCGGGCCTGGCGCGGGGGCGAGCGCCCAGCGCACCGCGGCCTGCGCGTAGTCCGGGCGGTGCTCGGCGTACGCGACCGCCGCGGCGCCGAACGAGGAAGCGTGCAGCAGCCGTTCGTCGTCATCCACCCGGGCACCGTACCGACGCCGAAGGCGGTCGACCACCCCGCCTCGACGACGTCCCGGGCACGCGCGCGGTACGCACCCGAGACGTGCCCGGGACGCGCCCCGGGACCTCGTGGAGCTTGGTAGGGCCTAGTAGGGCTTAGTAGGGCTTCGCCAGTACGTGGGCCGCGCCGGGGATGCCGACCTCCAGGAGGGCGTCCTCCTCGGGGGTGGTCGGTGCGCCCATCTCCTGCTTGAGGACCGCGCGGGACATGGCCTGCACCCACATCGCCCGGGGCCTGCGGCGGGCCTCCCAGGCCTCCAGGGCGGCCGGCACCGAGTCGGCGGCGTCCAGGGACTCGGCGAGCACGAGGGCGTCCTCGACGGCCATCGCCGCGCCCTGGGCGAGGTGCGGGGTGGAGGCGTGGGCCGCGTCACCGGCGAGGACCACCCGGCCCACGTGCCACGGCTCGTCCACCGTGACCTGGGAGATGCGGGAGTACACGACGGCCGACGGGTCGGTGACCGCGGCGAGCGCCTCCGCGACGGGGCCGGAGAACGGGGCGAGCCGCTTCGCGAGCTCCTCGTGCGCCCGCTCCGGGTCCGGACGGAAGTCCTCGGCCTCGGCGAACACGGCGCCCAGATACATCAGTTCGTCCGTGATCGGAGTGAGCAGCGCCTTCGCCTCCCGCCCGGCCGTCGCCATCACCACACCGCGCACGTCGGGGTGGCGCGGCACGGTGGCACGCCAGTTGGCGAAGCCGGTGTACGCGGGCGAGTACCGGTCCCCGTACAGCCGGGTGCGCAGCGGGGATCCGATCCCGTCGAAGCCGACGACCAGGTCCCAGCGCCCGGTGGAACCGTCGGAGAGCGTGACCGTGACGCCCGCACCGTCGTCGTCGAGCCCGGTGACGGTCGTACCGGGCCGCACCCGCGCACCGGCCGCCACGGCGGCGCCCCCGAGGATCGCGGCGAGCGCCGCCCGCGGAATGCCGTTGCTCGGCGGCGCGTCGCCCATGCGCGGCTGCGGTATCCGCGCCAGCGTGTTACCCGCCGGGTCCGCGATCGTCAGGAACTCCCAGGCGAACCCCGCCGCGAGGCACTCGTCGAGCACCCCCAACTCCCCCATGACGTGCAGCGCGTTCGACGGCTGGATGATGCCGACGCCGAGCGCGGCCGCCTCGGCGCGGATCTCGGCGACCTCCACGGTGTGGCCGCGCCGGGCCAGGGCGGTGGCGAGCGCGAGCCCGCCGATTCCTCCGCCGTTGATGAGGACGCGCAGGGCTGATGCCATCGGTGATGTCTCCAAAGCGTGAACGGGGATACGGTTCCGACCATTTCATGATCACACCCCGCCCCCTCCCCCGTACGTCCCCGGTGCCCGGCTTCCGGCACTCGCACCCCCGGCCACGCCGCTCGGACACGCCGCTCGGACACGCCCGCGAACGCCGGTGGTTCTGCCGATGCCCTCGTGCCGTGCCGGCCGGACAGTGGCCGGGCCAGTTCACGGTGCGGCCGGCGTCCGGAGGTCGGGACGAGGGCCGCCCCACGACACGAGAGGACGACTCCGTCGTGACACGACACATCGGCGCGGCCGTGGCCGCCGCCTGTCTGACCCTGCTGCTCGCACCCGGCGTCCAGGCCGCCGAGACGGCTCCATCGGGTACTTCCGAGGCCGCGGGGAATCCGTACGAGCGCGGACCCGCGCCGACCGACGCGAGCACCGAGGCGGTGCGGGGCTCGTACGCGGTCGCCGAGACGAGCGTCTCTTCGTTGGCCGTCAGCGGGTTCGGCGGGGGCACGATCTACTACCCCACGTCGACGAGCGACGGCACGTTCGGGGCGGTGGTGATCGCGCCGGGGTTCACCGCGTACCAGTCGTCGATCGCGTGGCTCGGGCCGCGGCTCGCCTCGCAGGGCTTCGTGGTGTTCACCATCGACACGCTGACGACGCTCGACCAGCCCGACAGCCGCGGACGGCAGCTCCTGGCCGCGCTCGACTACCTGACCCAGCGGAGCTCCGTGCGGGGGCGGGTCGACGCGACCCGGCTCGGCGTGATGGGGCACTCCATGGGCGGCGGCGGGACCCTCGAAGCGGCCAGGAGCCGGCCGTCGCTCAAGGCCGCCGTCCCGCTCACCCCGTGGAACACGGACAAGACCTGGCCCGAGGTCACCACGCCCACGCTGGTCATCGGTGCGGACGGCGACACGATCGCGCCCGTCGCCACCCACGCCGAACCCTTCTACGAGAGCCTCCCCGGCTCCCTGGACAAGGCGTACCTGGAGCTCAACGGCGCCACGCACTTCACCCCGAACTCGTCCGACACGACGATCGCGAAGTACAGCCTCTCCTGGCTGAAGCGCTTCGTCGACGACGACACCCGCTACGAGCGGTTCCTCTGCCCGCTGCCGCGGCCGAGTCTCACGATCGAGGAGTACCGGGGCACCTGCCCGCACGGCTCCTGACGCTCTGTGCGGCGTCACAGGGCCCCGTTCCCGGTTCTGGGCCACTGCCCAGGACCGGGAACCTTCCGCCGCCCTCTACGGGTCGGTAACCTGACCGCCGTGAGCGGATCGACGCCAACCGCCGCCCCCGGCCCGCGACTCCACGACCGCACGGCCGAACTCGCCGCCGTGGCCCGCCTGTCGGTCCGCGCCGCCGCCGCATCCCGCGCCGTCCTGTTCGTCACCGGAAGCCCCGGCGAGGGGCGCACCGCCCTCCTCGCCCACTCCGCCCACACCTTCCCCGGCCCCGCGTACCGGATCTCCGCGCCCCCGCACCGGGGGCCTTGGAGCGCGGCACGCGCGCTGTTCGCGGCCCTCGCACCCACCCCGGCGGCCGGACGCCGGGCGCTCCGTCAGGCGCGGGACGAGGGCGGACTCGGCCGGGCCGTGGCGACCCTCGTGGCCGAGGCGGAAGCGGAGGGCACCGCCGTGGTCCGGTCCCGGTCAGGGTCCGGGTCCGGGTCCGGGTCCGGGTCCGGGTCCGGGTCCGGGTCCGATCCTGGAGCGAGTCCCGGGGCGGGGCCCGGAGCCGCCGGCCCCGTCGCCGTCGGCCGCTCCCCCGCCGGCGGGCCCGGTCCCGTACTGATCTGCGTCGACGACCTCCACCTGTGGGACGCGCATTCCCGGGCCGCTCTCGCCGCGACCTGGCGGGAGGCCGGCGGACGCGGGCCGGGTCGACTCTCCGCGGTGGAGTGGCTCGTGTCGGCCGCGCGCCACCACCGGCTCCCGGACGTGCCGGGGGCGGAGACCGTACGGCTGGGCAGGCTGACCACGGCCGGTGCGCGGGCGCTACTGCGTGACCTGTGCCCGGAGGGCGGCCCGGTGGCGGCGGTCGAGGAGCGGTTGCTCGACGAGGCTGCCGGGCATCCGGGCGTCCTCACCGCGACGGTCCGGCGCCTGACCCCCGCTCAGCTCGCGGGAACGGTACCCCTGCCGCTTCCCGCCGTCGACGACGACGTCCTCTCCGAGGTGTACGGGGGACTTCTGGCCGGTCTCCCGTCGGCCTCCCGCCGCCTGCTCGCCACGGTCGCCGTGACGACCCTCGTCGGACGCGCCGGGGGCAGCGCGTCGAGCGCGGGGGCGTACGGGGTGGATGCCAGGGGGCTCCCCTCCGGGGCCCGAGGGGCGCGGACGCCGGTGGAGCCGCTGGAGGGGCTGGTCGCGGACGGACTGCTGTGCCGCAGGGACGGGGTCCTCGGCTTCCACGACGCGTTCCTCGGGCGTGCCGCACTCGCCTCGGCCCGGCCGAGCTGGGGCGAGCAGGACGCGGTCGCGCGTACGATCCCCGCGACGGCCGGTCCGACGCCTGGCACCGCAGGCGGCCCGGCGGCCGACAAGGCAGGCAGCCCGATCTCGGGTGGACCTCTCCCGGCGTCCGGCCCGGCACCGTTTGCGGCCCTCCCGACGTCCGGCCCGGCGCCACTCGCGTCCCGCACTCCGTCCCACACCGCGTCCCGCCCAGCGCCGCGCCCGGCCCACCCCGCATCCGGCCCCGCGCCAGGACCGGCCCTCGCGCGTGGCGAGGGTCATCGTGCGGATCGGCTGGGGGCGTCCGCCGCCGTGCGGGCGCTGTCGCCGCTGGTGCGGGGGCGCGCGCAGGTGGTGCGGGGGCTCGCGGCGCTGGCCGGGGGGCCGGTGGGGGACGCGTACGAGGCGCTGCTCCAGGCGGCGGAGTTGTTGCGGGGGCGGGCGCCGGTGGAGGCGTCCGATGCGCGGTTCCTGGCGATGGAGGCGGCGTGGGCGGGGGGTGACGTGGCCGGGTGTCTGGCGGCCCTCGACGGCGGGGAGGACGTGCGGGGTACGGAGCGGGACTTCGCCGACGGGTTGAGCGCCGCGCTGTCGGTGCGGCTCGACGAGGGGCGGACGGCGCTGGCGCGGGTGGTCGCGCGGGACGGCGCGGCGGAGGATCCGCGGCTGCTGTTGCGGGCCGGTTCGGCGGCTCTGGTCCTCGGGGACACCGCCGCGGCGGCGCGGGTGCACGCGCGGGCGCTGGCCCGGGCCAGGGCCGAGCGCCGTACGGGCCTGCTGCCGCGGGCACTCGAACAGCTCGCGTATGCCGAGCTGCGGGCCGGGCGGTACAGCCGGGCCGCGCGCACGGCACGTGAGGGGCTGCGGGCGGCGGAGGCGACGGGGCAGCACAATGTGGCCGCGCATCAGCATGCGGTGCTGGCCCTGGTGGCGTCGGTGGCGGGTGACGGGCCCGCGGTGGCCGAGCACGCGGGGCGGGCGCTCGCGACGGCGGGCCCGCACGGTCTGGTGCAGGCGTCGACGCTCGCCGAGTGGGCGCTGGCCCGTGCCGAGTTGGGCCGGGGTCTGGCCGACCAGGCCGCCGCACGACTGGTGCCGGTGGTGCGGCCCGGTCCCCGTGGCGGCCATTTCGCGCTGCGCATGCTGGCGGTCCCGTGCTTCGTCGAGGCCGCCGTCGCGGCGGGCCGGAGGGCCGAGGCCCTGGCGGCGGCCGAGGAGTACGCGGCGTGGGCCGCCCTGGGTGTCGACGGTCCGGCGCCGGCCCAGCTGGCCCGCTGCCGGGCGCTCCTGGCGAGGGGCGAGGGGCCGGCGTACTGGTTCGGTGAGGCCGTGCGCCGCCACGACGGGTGCGGCAACGACTTCGAGCGGGCCCGTACCCTCCTCGCCTACGGCACGTGGCTGAGGCGCCGCCGCCGTCCGGGGGACGCGCGCGGCCCGCTGCGCGACGCCCTCGTCACCTTCGAGCGGGCCGCGGCCGGAGGGTGGGCCGAGCACGCGCGCTCCGAACTCCGCGCGACGGGCGGCGCGTCCGGCGGCGCCACGGGCCCGGGAGGGCGGTGCGGGCTCACCCCCCAGCAGCAGCGCATCGCCCGGCTCGTCGCGCGCGGCGCCACCAACCGGGAGGTCGCCGACCACCTCTCGCTCAGTCCCCGTACCGTCGACCACCACCTCCGCGGCGTCTTCGCCCGGCTCGGCATCCGCTCACGGGTCGAGCTGCCCGCCGTGGTGGGCGGGTGGGACGCGGAGGGGGCGGCGCGGGCGGCGGGGCCCGGCGGGCTTGGCCCGCCGTGACGGCGGGCCACCGCCAGACCGTCGCACCGCGCCGCCGCCACACGCCGCCTGCGCCACCCCGCCCCGCCCCGCGCCGCCCCGTCCCGCGCCCTTCCGCGCGCAAATCGGTCGCCTGCGGGCATCCCCGGGCGGATGATCAGGGAATGACACGCTCCTTCGAAGAACTCATCGCGGAAGCCTCCGAGGCGTCGGTCGACGGCTGGGACTTCTCCTGGCTCGACGGACGTGCGACGGAGGAACGGCCTTCCTGGGGCTACCGGCGACTGCTCGGCGAGCGGCTCGCGCGGGCCTCGGCCGGTCTCGACCTCCAGACGGGCGGCGGGGAGGTCCTGGGCGGGGTCCCGGTGCTGCCGCCGGCGATGGCGGCGACGGAGGCGTGGCCGCCGAACATCGCCCGGGCCACCCGGCTGCTCCACCCGCGGGGGGTGGTCGTCGTCGCCGATCCCGACAAGCCGCCACTGCCGTTCGGCGACGCCGCCTTCGACCTCGTCACCAGCCGGCACCCGGTGACCGTGTGGTGGGCGGAGATCGCCCGGGTGCTGCGGCCCGGCGGCACCTACCTGGCCCAGCACATCGGGCCGGCGAGCGTGTGGGAGCTCGTCGAGTACTTCCTCGGGCCGCAGCCCGAGGCGGCCGGGGCCCGGCGTCCCGACGCCGAGGCGGCGGGGGCGCGTGCGGCCGGTCTCGACGTCGTGGACGTGCGGAGCGAGCGGCTGCGCATGGAGTTCCACGACATCGGCTCAGTCGTCTGGTTCCTGCGCAAGGTCATCTGGATCGTGCCGGGGTTCACGGTCGAGGGGGAGCTGCCCCGGCTGCGCGCGCTGGACGCGCGGATCCGCGCGGAGGGGCCGTTCGTGGCCCACTCCGCGCGGACCCTGATCGAGGCGCGCAAGCCGGAGGCCCCCGCGTAGTCGCGGGGGCGGGTGGCGTGCGGCCGTCAGCCGTTCGTCGGGGTCCAGTCGCCGAGCCAGTGCGCGGTGTCCTGGGCGGCGGCCCGGGCGTCCGTGAGCTGGGGGCGGTCGGCGCCGGCGGGGCCCGCTCCGGGGCCGGTGTTGCGGTACTCGGCGAAGCGGTCGGACTTCCAGGAGAAGCCGCCCATGTCCGTCCACGGCGTGGTCTTCACGGCGGCGCCGAGGACGCTGTCGCGGACGGTGGTCTGGGGGTCGAGGGTCGCGTCGCCGCCGGCGTGCCAGGGGCGGCCGAGGTGGAAGCTGCGGGCGGCCACGTCGCCGTTCACGGTGGAGCGGGTGATGAGGAAGCCGTTGCGCCCGGCGGCGGTGCTCGGTGCGGTGAGGTATCCGGCCGAGGTGCCGTCCCAGCGCTTCTTGAGCGTGAGGACGGACCGGTCGATGACGGCCGTGGCGCGGCCGAAGACGAAGTCGACGTTGCCGACGACGTAGGAGTTGGTCAGGTACACGCGGCCGAGCCGGTCGCGTGCGGCGGTGTCGAGGAGGAGGGTGTCCTGGTCTCCGCTGACGATGAGGCCGTCGAGGACGATCCGGTCGCCGGCCGTCCGGAGGGCGACCGCCTGATGGCCGTTCAGTGCCTGGTGGGCCGCTTCGTCGAAGTCGTTGGAGATGCTGAGGTTGCGGGCCTGGAAGTCGTCGGCCTCGACCGCGACGGTGGCGCTGCCGCCGGTGCCGTACGTGCCCGAGCCGTCGGGCCTGGGCGTCCCCGAGGCGTGGCCCTCGACGATGAGGGTGTCCTTGCGACTGCCTCCGGTGCCCTCGATGGTGACGTGGGGCTTGTTCGCGGGGACCTTCACGGTCTCGCGGTAGACGCCGGGGGCGACGCGGATCACGACTCGGGAGGTGTTGCCCGCCGGGACGGCGTCGACGGCCTTCTGGACGCTCGTGAACCGGCCGCTGCCGTCCTTGGCGACGGTCAGGGTCGTGGCCGCGGCGGCCGCCGCGGTGGTCGTCGCCGCCGTCGCCCTCGCCGTGGCGCCGATGGAGCTACGGGGTCCCGTACCGGACTTGACCAGTGCGGGAACGTCCGCCGCCGGGTCGGCCGTGTAGGGGTAGTAGGTCCTCGGGTCGAAGGCGGTGCCGCCGCTCTCGTTGCGGCCGGTGGTGCCGGAGAAGAGGTTGCCGCGCTGGACGAGGCCGGCGGTGGCGTCCTTGATCACCGGGTTGTTCACGCCCTGGAAGTAGCTGTTCTCCAGCAGCATCCGGGTCTTCCCGCGGGCGTAGTTGCCGTAGGCCGAGGTGATCGCCGTACCGGCGTCGTCCTGGAGGAGGTTGTTGTAGAGGTGCGCGTGGGCGGCGTTGTCGGTCGACGGGTTGCGCTGCTCGGTCTCGCGGAACCAGTTGTGGTGGAGGGTGAGGTCGGCCGTGACGTTCTCGGTCCAGCCGATGCCGAAGGTCTTGTTGTTGTTGCCGAGCCTGTTCCAGGACACGGTGACGTACGTCGTGTCCTTGCGGCTGTCGATGAGCCCGTCGGCCATGTTCCGCAGGTCGTTGTGGTCGATCCACACGTGGTGCGCGCCGTCCATCTGCACGGCGTCGAAGTCGTGGTCCTTGTCGTTCCAGACGCCCTGGTACGCGTCACGGATCGTCAGGTTCCGGATGATGACGTTGTGGACGCCCGGGCCGAGGAAGAATCCCCCGCCGACGAGGTGGCCTGCGGTGCCCGAGCCGACGATCGTCTTGTCCGAGGCGACCTTGATCTCCCTGCCGACGGGGTTCATCGTGATCGTCCCGGCGACGACGATGACGTACGGCTCCGCCGCGGTGGCGTACTTCTCCAGGTCGGCGAGGGTCCGCACGGTGACCGTCGCCCCGTCCCGCCCGCCGTACGTCCCGTTCTGCCCGAGGGCGTTCACCGAGGCGAACCCGTCGGCGACGGCGCGCGCCCACGCGGGCGCGTCGGCGGCCGTGGCCCGGGGGCTCGTGCCCTCGCCGAACACTCCGAAGGCCGTGCCGTACGCCAGCACTCCTCCTGCGGCGAGGGCCGCCGGGACTCCGATCGCCCACGCCTTTCCGCGCCGCCTGTGCCTCGCCCTGCCGCGGGTCTCACTCACCTCGTGGTCCTTCCGTCCGTGGGGGGTGCGGCTCTGCCCCGGAGGGGCGGCCGGTGAGTGAGTCGCCGCCGTGACGGGAAAGGTTGCCGCCCCGCTCGTGGCCGGTTCGGCCGCCGGTTCGTGATCGGTTCGCGCTCGGTAGGTCAGCGCGCGACGAGGGCGTCGGCGAGAGTGACGGCGGGCCGGCCGAGCAACAGGGTGAGCGTCTGTCGTTGGCGCTCCGTCAGGGACCACAGGAAGACGACCGCGTCGGCGTCGGTGGCCGCGCAGGCGGCGGCCGCCTCGCGGATCTTGCCCTGGCCGAGCACGGTCTTCCGGGAGAGCGGCCGGGCCATGTTCCGGGCCCCGCCGCGGGAGGCCCCGCGTCGCTGGACGATCCGTCCGACGACGCGGACGCCGCGCGCGGCGAGTGCCGCGGCGGCGGCGTCCATGAGCGCGTGGAAGTCCTTCTGCTTGGCGGAGAAGTAGCCGACGAGCACGACGTCGGCCCCCGTGACGGCCACGGTCGCGGTCGCGTCCGGGAGGTGCGGGGAGCGTGCCGCGCGGCGGGCCGGTCGGCGCCGGTGTCCGGGGAGGTGGTGCACGGCCGAAGGCTAGCCGGGGGCCGACGGCGGCGGTACGGGGTTTCTCGTACGGCCCTGTCCGGGTCAGTCGTCCGGGCCGATGACCACGACCTGGTCGGCGGGGTCCCAGTGTCGTACGTGGGCCTTCGGGGGGTTGAGGCGCACGCCGTGGTGGGGGGTGGTCGTGGCGTGGCGGTGGGAGCGGTAGCCGATGGCGGTGGCGCCTTGGCGGGCGGCGGATTCGACGACGGTGGCGAAGGAGGTGGGGCGGCCGGTGGCGACGTAGCGGGCGGCGGGGCGGAGGTGGACGGAGTTGCCGTCGGTGGCGAAGAGCTCCTGGAACACGGCGGCCAGGTGGGGGTTCTGGGAGATCTGGGTCATGAGGAGGCCGATGGTCCTGCCGCTGACGAGGAAATCGGCCGCCGCGGCGCGGGGCGCGATGAGGTGGTTGCGGTCGTCGGTGAGTTCGGCGACGACGGGGACGGGGTGCGCGCTGTGGCGCTGCAGTTCCCGTAAGTGGAGGAGGGTGACGAGGGTGTGGTCGTCCGGGTCGTCGTGGCCTCGGCGGCGGTCGGGGCCGAGGACGATGACGGCGTCGTATCCGGTGAGGTCCCGTGCGGCCGTGGTCTCGGGCCGGGTGGGGTCGCCCCGGTGGTGGCGGAGCGGGAGGCGGTGGCCGACGGCTTCGGAGGCGGCGCGGACGGCGGTGAGGGTCGTCGCGGTGGGTTCGGCGACGACGTCGAGGGTGGAGCCGGGGGGCGTGCCGCGCGCCAGTCGGTGGGCGATGCGGGGCGCGCGGCGGTTCCAGCCGAGGAGGAGGTAGCGCTCGGGAGGGGCGGGGGCCGGGGGCGGGGGCGTGGCGACGGCGGTCGGGTCGTAGGGCACCGGAGGGTCGGCGGGGTGGGTCGTGTCGGTGTCCTCGGCGACGACGAGGAGGCGGTCGCCGGGGTCGAGCGGGGTGTCGGGGGGCGGGTTGAGGAGGACGGTTCCGTCGCCGCGGACCAGGCCGACCCCGCACGAGGCCGGGCAGCGGGCGGAGGCCTTCTTGAAGGTCAGGCCGGCCGGTCCGGGTGCGGGCAGGGTGTGGAACTCGTGGCCGGCGAAGTCGAGCAGTTCCTGGTGGACGAGGGAGAGTCCGGGGGTGCGCGCGTACTGGACGAGGAGCCGGGCGGTGATGTCGTCGGTGTGCAGGACGGTGGCCCGGGGTCCGCCGGCGAGGCGGGCGGCGGTGAGGTGGCGGTCGCCTCGGACGGCGGCGATGACGCGGACCGGGTGTTCGTCCCCGGCGGCGGCGCTGAGGGACAGCAGGGTCTTCACGGTCTCGGCGTCGTCGCGGGGGTTGTCCCGGGGCAGGACGAGCACGGACTCCGCGGCGGTCGGGCTGACCCGGGCGAGCGCGGTGGGGTCGGCGGGCCGGCCGGTGCGGATGATGACCCGGGTGCGGCCCGTGGCGCCGACGGCGGCGCGGAGTTCGTCCTCCATCGCGGTCTTGACCCGGTCGGCGAGCACGGTGACGACGCTCCGGCCGCGGCGGGCGGCGGCGACCTGGGCGGTGGCGAGTTCGGCGACGACGGTGGGGATCTGCTCGGACCAGCCGAGCACGACGGTGTGTCCGCGTTCCAGGACGGTGGAGTGGCCCCGGTTGAGGGCGATGAGCTTGTCGGTGATGCCGGTGGTGATGAGGCTGACGAGGGTGGAGACGTAGAGGAGGGCGATGAGGGCGAGGAGGACGGAGAGGGCGACGCGCAGCGGTGGGCCGACTTCGCCGCCGAGGCGGAGGGTCTGTCCGGTGTTCCGCCAGACCGCCGCGATGCGGGAGTTCAGGGAGGCGGGGGCGCGGTCGTCGGTCCACACCAGCAGGGCGCTGACGGGGACGACGAGCAGCAGGCAGGCGAGGGCCAGCCAGCCGACGAGTGCGGGTGTCCCGCGGGTCAGGACGGTGTCGAACCAGTAGCGGAGGCGTGCCTCGGCGGTGCCGGTCCGGGACGGGGGCCGTCCGGGGGGTGCGGGTGGTGTGACGGTCCTGCCCGTGCCGGGTCCCTGTGCGTGGTTCCGCTGCTGCGGGACCACTTTGTTGCCTTCTGTGCGCACGTCAGCAGCGTGGCGCCCGGCCGTGACCGGCGGGGCGCCATCGCGGCAGGTTCATCCCTTCGTGATCAGTGTCCGGGGCGCTGGTCAGGCGTACGGGTCGAAGGTGATCCCGGCCGGTTTGGCCTTGGCGAGGTGGGCGGCGAAGTTGGCGTCCTTGAGGCCGAAGACGGCGCTGCCGAAGTCGGCCTGGCTCAGCTTGTCGCGCAGGCCGGCGGGGTAGCCGTTCCAGCCGACGAGGCTCGGGAACTGCCAGGTGTGCTGGTGGTTCTCGGGCGGTTCGTCGTTGGTGTTGGCGGGGCGGAAGCAGTGGGTTCCGATGCCGTCCTTGTGGTAGACGACCTTGGGGTGGGTGCCGTCCCAGCGGATGCGGTCCCTGCCGTTGATCACGAAGTTGCCGTGGGCCGAGGTGGAGACGTACTGCGCCTGGTCGTTCTGTACCCAGACGACGACGTGTTCCCAGTCGTGGCGGTGGCCGCCGAGGCTGCTGCCGGGTACGGCCTGGTCCTTCTCGAAGTAGAGGCCGTAGAGGATCGCGCACCAGCCGTTGTTGCACTTGTAGCGTGCGTAGCCGTTGGTGTTGGTGAGGTCCCAGGAGTCGCGGCACTGGCCGTTGAGGGCGCCCGACGGGTTGAGGCCGCCGTTGAGGGTGCCGTCGGGGCCGATGGCGGGGGTGGGGTAGCAGCCGTCCGTGTCGTAGTCGAAGGCCGGCTGGAAGGTCTGTTCCAGGCCGTCGGCGTTGGCGGGCAGGGCGGTGGGCGGGGCTGCGAGGGCGCTGTTCGGCAGGGCGATGAGCAGGGCGAGGGCCCCGGTGAGGGCGAGGGCGCCCCTGGTGACGTACGCCGGTGTCTTCACTACGTCCCCTTGGGTGGGAGGCATGGTGCGGGGAGCCCATGTTGGCATGGACAGCTCACATCTGTGGCTCACTGGACCAATCCGGGAGTCCCGGCGCATCGCACCAGCACGGACCCGCACCCGCTGGATGCACCACACAACGAAACGGCGAATTGGTCTAGTCCAACTTTGGTCCAGGCCATTGACGTGCCCCTGACGGCCGGGCTACTTCCTATGCCGACCACCGTGCGCGGCAGCCATGCCGGCGCACTCCCCCACGTCATTGGATTCCCATGAGACGCGTACGTTCGCTCCGTTCGGCCCTCACCGCGGCCGCGACCGCCGTGGCCGCCCTGGGCCTGGCCGCGGTCGCCACCGCCCCCGCCCAGGCGGCGACCCCGCTCCCCGAGCACGTCTTCGCCCCGTACTTCGAGGCCTGGACCGGGGAGAGCCCGGCCGCCCTCAGCGCCCAGTCCGGGGCCAAGCACCTCACGATGGCGTTCCTCCAGACGGCGACGAAGGGGTCGTGCACCGCGTACTGGAACGGCGACTCCGGCACGCCGATCGCCCCGGCCTCCTTCGGCGCCGACATCAAGACGATCCAGTCCCGCGGCGGCGACGTCATCCCCTCCTTCGGCGGGTACACGGCGGACACCACCGGCACCGAGATCGCGGACAGCTGCACCGACGTCAACCAGATCGCCGCCGTCTACCAGAAGGTCATCACGACCTACGACGTCACGCGGCTCGACATGGACATCGAGGTCGACTCGCTGGACGACACCGCCGGCATCGACCGGCGGAACAAGGCCATCAAGGTGCTGCAGGACTGGGCCGCGGCCAACGGGCGCCGGATCCAGATCTCGTACACCCTGCCGACGACCACCCACGGCCTCGCCGCCGGCGGTCTCGCCGTGCTGAAGAACGCCGTGGCCAACGGCGCGAAGGTCGACGTCGTCAACATGATGACCTTCGACTACTACGACAACGCGGCCCACGACATGGCCGCCGACACCAAGACGGCGGCCCAGGGCCTCTACGACCAGCTCGCCAAGCTGTACCCCGCCAAGACTCCGGCGCAGCTGTGGGCCATGGTCGGCATCACCGAGATGATCGGCGTCGACGACTTCGGCCCGGCCGAGACGTTCACCCTCGCCAACGCCCGCACGGTGTACGACTGGGCGGTCTCCAAGGGCATCAACACCCTCTCGTTCTGGGCGCTCCAGCGCGACAACGGCGGCTGCCCCGGCGGCGCCGCCGCCGACAACTGCTCCGGCATCCAGCAGAACACCTGGGACTTCTCCCGCGTCTTCAGCCCGTTCACCAGCGGCACCACGGCCCCGACCGACGACTTCTCGGTGACGGCCACCCCCGCGAGCGCCACGGTCGCCGCGGGCTCCACCACCTCCACCACGGTCAAGACCGCCGTCACGGCCGGTGCCGCCCAGACCGTCGGCCTCACCGTCAGCGGCCTCCCCGCCGGCGTCACCGCCTCCCTCAGCCCCACCTCGGTCACGGCGGGCGGCTCCGCCACGCTGACCGTCGCCACCACGGCGGCCGCCGTGTCCGGCACCTACCAGATCGCCGTCGACGGCTCGGGCCCGTCCGCCGCCCACTCCGCCGTCTTCACCCTGACCGTCACCGGTGGCGTCAGCCAGTGCACCGCGGCCCCGTGGGTCACCACCGCCGTGTACACCGGTGGCCAGCAGGTCTCCCACAAGGGCCACACCTGGAAGGCCAAGTGGTGGACGACCGGCGAAGAGCCCGGCACCACCGGCCAGTGGGGCGTCTGGCAGGACCTCGGCGCCTGCTGATCCCCGCCTCCACCGCCCGACCAGGGGCGTGTCCGACGGATCCCGTCGGGCACGCCCTTCGGCTTTCGGCGACACATCAGCTAGACGATACGGTTCGTCTCGCTTAAGGTGGCGCCATGACCACCACCTCCCCCGCGCACATCGCCATGTTCTCCATCGCCGCCCACGGACACGTGAACCCCAGCCTGGAGGTCATCCGCGAGCTCGTCGCGCGCGGCCACCGGGTCAGCTACGCCGTTCCCGCCTCCTTCGCCGAGAAGGTCGCCGCGACCGGCGCCACCCCCGTCGTCTACGCGTCCACCCTGCCGACCGACGACGACCCGGACGCCTGGGGCACGGAACTGATCGACAACGTCGAACCCTTCCTGGCCGACGCGGTGCAGGCACTGCCGCAGCTCGCCGAAGCCTTCGCGGAGGACCGGCCCGACCTCGTCCTGCACGACATCACGTCGTACCCGGCGCCCGTACTCGCCCACGGATGGGGCGTGCCCGCACTGTCCCTGTGGCCCAACCTCGTGCCGTGGGAGGGATACGAGGAAGAGGTCGCCGAGCCCCTGTTCGCCGAGCTCAAGGCGTCGGCGCGCGGCAAGGCGTACTACGCGCGGTTCGAGGAGTGGCTGGCCGGCCACGGGATCGACACGGAGCCCGACCGGTTCGTGGCGCGCCCGCGCCGTGCGGTGGTGCTCATCCCGAAGGCGCTCCAGCCGCACGCTGACCGGGTGGACGAGTCCGTGTACACGTTCGTCGGCGCCTGCCAGGGCGCCCGCGCCGAGCAGGGCGGGTGGCGGCGGCCCGAGGACGCCCGGAAGGTGCTCCTCGTCTCCCTGGGGTCCTCCTTCACCAAGCAGCCCGGCTTCTACCGGGACTGCGTGGAGGCGTTCCGCGGCCTTCCCGACTGGCATGTCGTCCTGCAGATCGGGAAGTTCGTCGACCCGGCCGAACTCGGCGAGCTGCCCGCCAACGTCGAGGCGCACACCTGGGTGCCCCAGCTCGCGATCCTCCGCGAGGCCGACGCGTTCGTCACGCACGCGGGCGCGGGCGGGAGCCAGGAGGGCCTCGCCACCGCCACCCCGATGGTCGCCGTACCCCAGGCCGTCGACCAGTTCGGGAACGCCGCGATGCTGGAGTCCCTGGGCGTCGCCCGGCACCTGCCGATGGAGGAGGTCACCCCCGAGCGCCTGCGCGAGGCGGTGCTCGCCCTGGTCGACGATCCCGAAGTGGCCCGTCGCGCACGGGAGATCAAGGACTCGATGGCCCGCGAGGGCGGCACGCACCGCGCCGCCGACCTCGTCGAGGCGGAGCTCGCCGGGCTCCCGCACCGGGCGACGGACCGGCCGGACCGCGCGTAGGGTCGCCCCATGTCCAAGACCGAGATCGACCGGGTGACCGCCGAGTTCTACGGCGCGTTCGACAACCGCGGCGGCAAGCCCGCCGACGTGGACCGGATCCGCCGCCTCGTCCTGCCCCAGGGCGTGATCGTCTGCACCGCGCCCACGTTCACGGCGTACTCCGTCGAGGAGTTCGTGGTGCCGCGCGAGCAACTCCTCGCGGGCGGGCGGCTCGTCGAGTTCTCGGAATGGGAGACGTCCGAGGACACGCGGATCGAGGGCGACCTCGCCTCGCGGTTCGGCACGTACCGCAAGTCCGGTGTCCTCGACGGCGAGCCGTACGGGGGCACCGGCACCAAGACCCTCCAGTTCGTGCGGACTCCGGACGGCTGGCGGATCGCGGCCCTGTCCTGGTACGACCACCCCTGACCGACTCCCGGCCGGTTGTCGGCCGAAGCCCGGCCGAAGCCTGGACGACTCCCGGGCGGCGGCTCCCGGCCGCTCCCGGAGCGGCCGCCGCCGCGGGCAGGGGGGCCGGGGCGAC
>NZ_JBHJQI010000141.1:0-23545 GCF_042262805.1 Streptomyces sp. NPDC056361 | reverse complement strand
CGTACGGTTCGCGGCCGAGCTCGGTGGAAGCGGTCAGTATCGCCCCGGACCGCAAGGCCGAGGGCGACGGAAGCGGACGCAGGCGGTGGCGCTCCGCTCTCGCGCTGGCTGCTGCGGCCGCGCTAGTCGTGCCAGGCCCCCAGCTCCTCCAGGAGCTCCTGGAGGGGCCCGAAGAGCCCGGGAGAGGCCGCGAGGGTCAGTTCGCCGGACTCCGGCTCCCCGGGGCGGCCCCCGGTCAGGGCGCCCGCCTCGCGGGCGATGAGCGCCCCGGCGGCGAGGTCCCAGGGGTTGAGCCCGCGCTCGTAGTACGCGTCGAGGCGGCCGGCCGCGACGTCGCAGAGGTCGATCGCGGCCGAGCCGCCGCGGCGGATGTCGCGGACCAGCGGGATCACGCGCCGGGCGACGTCCGCCTGGTGGGCGCGGCGGGCCTGGACGTACCCGAAGCCGGTGCCGAGGAGGGCCTGGTCGAGCGCGGGCGAGGGGCGCGCGGCGAGGCGCCGGTCCCCCTCGTACGCCCCGCCGCCGAGGACGGCGCGGTAGGTCTCGCCGCGCATCGGCGCCTCGACCACGCCGACCACGGCCTCGCCGTCCCGTTCGGCGACGATGGAGACGGCCCAGGTGGGCAGGCCGTACAGGTAGTTCACCGTGCCGTCGAGCGGGTCGATGACCCAGCGGATCCCGCTGGTGCCGGGGGTGGCCGCGCCCTCCTCGCCGAGGAGGCCGTCCTGGGGCCGGTGCTCGGCGAGGAAGCCGGTGATCAGCTTCTCGGCGGCGATGTCCATCTCGGTGACCACGTCGATGGCGCTCGACTTGGTCTTCGCCACCGCGAGGTCGTCCGGGCGGCCGTCGCGCAGGAGGGCTCCGGCCCGCCGTGCGGCCTCCAGGGCGAGGTCGAGCAGTTCGGTGAGCAGGGGGTCGGTCACGCTGTCTCCTTACGCGTACGGGCTGTCGGCTCCGGCCGCCGCCGGCCGTTCGGCCCTGGCGGGGCAGCAGCCGATCGGGCACAGGTCGTGGGAGGCCCCGAGGGCGCCGAGGGCGCACCGCTCGGCGCGGGTCCCCCGCTCGTTGGCCGCCCGTTCCAGGACGAGCTCGCGGACGGCCGCGGCGAAGCGGGGGTCGGCGCCGACGGTGGCGGAGCGCCGGACGGGCAGGCCGAGCTCGGCCGCCTTCGCCGTGGCCTCGGTGTCGAGGTCGTACAGGACCTCCATGTGGTCGGAGACGAAGCCGATCGGGACCATGACGGCGGCGGGGACCCCGGCGCCGTGCAGCGCCTCCAGGTGGTCGCAGATGTCGGGCTCGAGCCACGGGATGTGGGGGGCGCCGCTGCGGGACTGGTAGACGAGCTTCCAGGGGCGGTCGGTGCCGGTCCGCTCGCGGACCGCGTCGGCGATCGTCCGCGCGACGTCGAGGTGCTGGCGGACGTAGGCCCCGCCCTCGCCGTGCTCGGTGACCGGGCCGGAGGTGTCGGCGGCGGAGTCGGGGATGGAGTGGGTGGTGAAGGCGAGGTGGGCGCCGTCCCGCACGGACGGGTCGAGCTCGGCGAGGGAGGCGAGGACGCCCTCGATCATGGGCTCGACGAAGCCGGGGTGGTTGAAGTAGTGCCGGAGCTTGTCGACGCGGGGCAGCGGGAGGCCTTCCGCCTCCAGCGCGGCGAGGGCGTCGGCGAGGTTCTCCCGGTACTGGCGGCAGCCGGAGTAGGAGGCGTACGCGCTGGTGGTGAGGACGGCGATGTGGCGCCTGCCGTCGGTGACCATCTCGCGGAGGGTGTCGGTGAGGTACGGCGCCCAGTTCCGGTTTCCCCAGTAGACCGGGAGGTCGAGGCCGGCCTCCGCGAAGTCCGTCCGCAGCGCGTCGAGGAGCGCGCGGTTCTGGTCGTTGATCGGGGAGACGCCGCCGAAGAGGAAGTAGTGCTGCCCCACTTCCTTGAGCCGTTCCTTCGGGATGCCGCGGCCGCGCGTCACGTTCTCCAGGAACGGGACCACGTCGTCCGGACCCTCGGGGCCGCCGAAGGAGAGCAGCAGCAGGGCGTCGTACGGGGCGGGATCGTGCTGATCGGACATGGCACCGATCCTCCCACCCGGCTCCGGCGGCGGGGGGTGCGGCCCGTCCGTGCCCGATCGTCCGAAAAAGGGGGATGACCGATCGACTTCAACACCGTAGGCTTTAGCTGTTAATTACACGTGTTGACCAAGGACTCCTCTTGCCCAGTCCCTACCGCGCGATCTTCGAGGCCCCCGGCACCGCCTCGTTCTCCGTCGCCGGATTCTTCGGCCGAATGCCGCTGTCCATGATGGGCATCGGCATCGTGACCATGATCTCGCAGGTCACCGGCAGGTACGGGCTCGCCGGCGCGCTCTCCGCGACGCTCGCGATGTCCGCCGCGGCGCTCGGCCCCAAGGTCTCGCGCCTCGTCGACCGGCACGGGCAGCGCAAGGTGCTCAGGCCGGTGACCCTGATCTCGCTCGCCGCGGCCGCCGGACTCCTCGTCTGCGTGCAGCAGCGGGCTCCGGACTGGACGCTCTTCGTCTTCACGGCGGTGATCGGCTGCGTGCCGAGCCTCGGCGCGATGACCCGGGCCCGCTGGGCGGAGATCTACCGGGGCGACGGGCGGCGCCTGCACACGGCGTACTCCTGGGAGTCGATCGTCGACGAGGTGTGCTTCATCTTCGGCCCGATCATCTCGATCGGCCTGTCGACGACCTGGTTCCCCGAGGCCGGTCCGCTGTTCGCCGGGGTGTTCCTGACGATCGGCGTCTTCTGGCTGACCGCCCAGCGCGCGACGGAACCCGAGCCGCACCCCCGGGAGGACGGCGAGAAGAGCGCGTCCGCGCTCCGCTCCCCCGGCCTCCAGGTGCTGACCCTCGCCTTCGTCGCCACCGGCGCCATCTTCGGCTCGGTGGACGTGGTGACCGTGGCCTTCGCCGAGGAGCAGGGCCACAAGGCGGGCGCCAGCCTCGTGCTGGCCGTCTACGCGCTGGGCTCCTGCCTGGCCGGCGCCGTCTTCGGACTGCTGCACCTCAAGGGCGAGCCGTCCCGCCGCTGGCTGCTGGGCATCTGCGCGATGGCCGTGAGTATGATCCCCCTCCTACTGGCCGGGAACTTGCCGTTGCTGGCCGTGGCGCTCTTTGTCGCGGGCCTGTCCATCGCACCGACGATGGTGACCACGATGGCCCTCGTCGAAGCGCACGTACCGCGCACCAAGCTGACCGAGGGCATGACCTGGACGGGTACCGGCCTCGCGATCGGCGTGGCGCTCGGCTCGTCGGCCGCCGGCTGGGTGGTCGACGCGTCGGGAGCCGAAGCGGGGTACGTGGTGCCCGTCGTCTCGGGCGCGCTCGCGGTCGCGGTGGGTCTCCTCGGACACCGCCGGCTGCGCAGGCCGGCACCGAACCGGGAGGGGCAGCGTGAGCGGGACGACGACAGCGGGGTCGGGGAGCGCCAGGACGGCGAGCAACCCGTGGCGTAACTGGGCGGGGAACGTCACCTCCCGCCCGGTGCGGGAGGTGAGCCCGGCCTCGGCCGAGGAGCTCGCCGAGGCGGTGCGCCGGGCGGCGGCGGACGGGCTGCGGGTGAAGACGGTCGGGACCGGCCACTCCTTCACCTCGATCGCGGCCACCGACGGCGTCCTGATCCGCCCGGGGCTGCTGACCGGGATCCGGCGCATCGACCGCGAGGCGATGACCGTGACGGTCGAGTCCGGCACCCCGCTCAAGCGGCTCAACGTGGCACTGGCCCGCGAGGGCCTGTCGCTCACGAACATGGGCGACATCATGGAGCAGACCGTCGCCGGCGCCACCTCCACGGGCACCCACGGCACGGGCCGCGAGTCGGCCTCGATCGCCGCGCAGATCCGCGAGTTGGAGCTGGTGACGGCCTCGGGCGAACTGCTCGTCTGTTCGGAGAAGGAGAATCCGGAGGTCTTCGCGGCCGCCCGGATCGGTCTCGGCGCGCTCGGCGTGGTCACGGCGATCACCTTCGCGGTGGAGCCGGTCTTCCTGCTCACCGCGCGCGAGGAGCCGATGACCTTCGACCGGGTCACCGCGGAGTTCGACGCGCTGCACGCGGAGAACGAGCACTTCGAGTTCTACTGGTTCCCCCACACGAACAACTGCAACACCAAGCGCAACAACCGCAGCGCGGGCCCCGCGGCCCCTCCCGGGCGGGTCAGCGGCTGGATCGAGGACGAGCTCCTCTCCAACGGCCTCTTCCAGCTCGCCTGCTCGGTGGGCCGCGCGGTGCCGCCGGTGATCCCCTCGATCGCCAAGGTCTCCAGCCGGGCCCTGTCGGCCCGCACGTACACCGACATCCCGTACAAGGTCTTCACCTCGCCCCGCCGGGTGCGCTTCCTGGAGATGGAGTACGCGCTTCCGCGCGAGGCGGCGGTCGCCGCGCTGCGCGAGGTCAAGGCGATGGTCGAGCGCTCGCCGCTGAAGGTGAGCTTCCCGGTGGAGGTGCGGACCGCCCCGGCGGACGACATCGCGCTGTCCACGGCCTCGGGGCGGGAGACCGCGTACATCGCCGTCCACCTGTACAAGGGCACGCCCCACCAGGCGTACTTCACCGCGGTGGAGCGCATCATGACGGCGCACGGGGGCCGCCCCCACTGGGGCAAGGTGCACACCCGCGACGCCGCCTACTTCTCCGAGGTCTACCCGCGCTTCGCCGAGTTCACGGCGCTGCGCGACCGGCTCGACCCGGACCGGCTGTTCGCCAACGACTACCTGCGCCGGGTCCTGGGCGACTGACCGTCACCCGGTGGCCGGGTCGCCGCCGGCCGGCGCCGGGGCGTCCGGCGAGCCGGCGCCGGTGGTGGGCTCCTGGGTCGGAGCGGTGGGCGTCGGGGCGGTCGTGGGTCCCGTCGGCGTCGGGGCGGGCGACTCTCCCCCGGTGGAGCCGGAGGGGGTCGGCTCCGCCGACGGGGTCGCCGTCCCGGTTCCCTTCCCGCCGCCCTGGTCGCCCGGGGTCGGGGTGGCGCCCGTCGCGGGCGTGCCGTCCTCCGGCCGCGTGACGGGGCCGGAGGAGCCGGACGGCGTGGGCGCGGGGCGCTCGTCGCGGTCCGGCGCGTCCTGCCCCGCGCTCCCGCCGCGGACGACGGAGCCGAAGGTGGTGGTCCCGTGGGTGCCGCTGAAGTCCCGTCCCGAGACCAGCTCGTAGGTGGTGATGCCGCCCATGGTCACGCCGAAGACGAGGGCGGCGGCGATGGCCGGGCGCTTCCAGCCGCGCACCCGGGTGCCGTGGGTGGTCGCGTCGCCGAACTCCTCGTCGTACGGGGCGGGGGTGGGCGGGAGGGTGCCGAGCATCAGGGTGCGGTCGTCCGGCGGCCCTGCCGTGACCGGGATGCGACGCGCCTTCGGCTTGGCGGCCGCGGTCGCGTCGCGGACCTGCTCGCCGGTGCGCTTGAAGAGGTGCTGGAAGAGCGGGCCGCCGCAGGTGGCGATGACGCTGATCACACCGGCGCCGAGGATCGTGCCGTACACGCCGAGGGTGGAGGCGAGTTTGGCGGCGATGACCGCGGCCAGGGCGCTGCCCGACACCTGGGCCACGCTCAGGTCGATCCTTCTCCTGCCGTTCTCCCGCTCCTCCTTCGGTTCCTCCGTGTCGGTCTCCGGCCTGTGACGCATCTCCAACCCCTGACGGCTCATCCGTTCGCCTTGCACCCAGAAGGGACATATGGGCGAAGCGAATAGTTCCGTTTCTGCTGTTTCTGTGAACAGCGACACGTATGGGGGAAGATCGCGGAGACTCAACTCCCGTACCGCCCGAGAAGTTGGGCGGCGCGCCGGTCCACCCAAGTGGCCCGAATGGAGTACATTGACGAACCCTGGGTCCGGACGCCTTCGGGTGCCCGGGATCAAGGGGAGGGGGCCGAAAGCGGCACTCGAACCGGTGACGCCACGGCACCACACGGAGACCGGCTGCACAGAGTGACCGCCAGTCACTCCGGGTAGCCATCAGGTCACCGTGTCATAACGGCGTTCCAGGGTCCATGCCCGACACGCCGGGCAACTCGGCAAGGTAGTGGCAGGCTGCACCCGGGCAGGCCACACTCGACTAGCGGAAGCAGCGACGCACGTGACGTCGGCAGGCACCACCCGGGAGGTCCCCATGCCCGAACTGCGTGTCGTGGCCGTCTCCAACGACGGCACACGACTGGTGCTGAAGGCTGCGGACAGCACGGAGTACACGCTTCCGATCGACGAGCGGCTCCGTGCCGCCGTGCGCAACGACCGCGCACGCCTCGGCCAGATCGAGATCGAGGTGGAGAGCCACCTCCGCCCCCGTGACATCCAGGCGCGGATACGAGCCGGTGCCTCCGCCGAGGAGGTCGCCCAGCTCGCCGGCATCCCCGTCGACCGCGTCCGCCGCTTCGAGGGCCCCGTGCTCGCCGAGCGCGCCTTCATGGCGGAGCGGGCCCGCAAGACGCCCGTCCGCCGGCCCGGCGAGAACACCGGCCCGCAGCTCGGCGAGGCGGTCCAGGAGCGGCTGCTGCTGCGCGGCGCCGACAAGGACACCGTGCAGTGGGACTCGTGGCGGCGCGACGACGGCACCTGGGAGGTGCTGCTCGTCTACCGCGTCGCGGGCGAGGTCCACACGGCCAGCTGGACGTACGACCCGCCCCGGCGGCTCGTCCAGGCCGTCGACGACGAGGCACGGGCCCTGATCGGCGAGACGGACGACACGATCGCCGCCGCGCCGGAGCCGAGCTTCCCGTTCGTGCCGCGCATCGCCCGGCTGCCCCGGGACAGGCCGCTCGACCGGGCCCTCGACCGCCAGATCGACCGGTCGGACCGCCAGCTGGAGCGGGCGTCCGCGTCGGCCGAGCCGGAGGAGGAGCGGGACTCGCTGACCAGCCTCCTGGAGGCCGTGCCCAGCTTCCGCGGCGACATGGTCGTGCCCGAGCCTCCGGACACGGAGCCCTCGGAGGAGGTCGAGGCGGAGGAGCCGCCGGCCCCGGCCGCATCGGCGGGCGCGGGTTCCGCGTACGCCGACGTCCTGATGCCCCGCGCCGTCTCGGGCCACCGGGACCGTCTCACCGGCACCACGGACCGCCAGGCCGAGGCGGACGGGGTCCGTCCGGGCCGCCGCGCCGCGGTCCCCAGCTGGGACGAGATCGTCTTCGGCACCCGGCGCAAGAAGCAGGAGTGACGCCGTACCCGTAGTACCGCGTACGTGAAGGGCCCGCGCCGCCGTCCGGCGCGGGCCCTTCACGTACCGATGCCTCCCGTACGGACTACCGCGGGTCCGGGCCCGTGGCCACCGGACGGGCGGGGTCGGCGGACCATTCCGACCAGGAGCCCGCGTAGAGCGCCGCGGGGATGCCCGCGATCTCCAGGGCCAGGACCTCGTGGGCGCCGGAGACGCCGGAGCCGCAGTAGACCGCGACCTCGGTGCCGTCCGTCGCGCCCAGGGCGGTGAAGCGGTCGCGCAGGGCGCCGGCGGCGAGGAAGCGTCCGTCGGCGTCGACGTTCTCCGTCGTCGGGGCCGAGACCGCGCCGGGAATGTGGCCGCCGACCCGGTCGATCGGTTCCACGTCCCCGCGGTAGCGCTCGGCCGCGCGGGCGTCCAGGAGCAGCCCCGCGTCCGCCAGGGCCGCCGCCGCGTCGGCGTCGAGCAGCCCGAGCGCGCCCGGCTCGGGCCGGAAGTCGCCCGGCTCCGGCGCGGGGACCTTCTCGGTGAGCTCGCCCGTCCAGGCCGCCAGGCCCCCGTCCAGGACCCGTACGTCCGGGTGGCCGGCCCAGCGGAGCAGCCACCAGGCTCGGGCCGCGCCCCAGCCGAGGCCGCCGTCGTACACGACGACGGGCCGGTCCGCCGAGACGCCCGCCCGGCGCATCGCGGCCCCGAAGGCCTCGGGGTCGGGCAGCGGGTGGCGCCCGCCGCTTCCGGGCGGGCCGGCGAGCTCCGCGTCCAGGTCGACGTAGACCGCGCCGGGCAGGTGGCCCGCCTCGTACGCGGGCCGCCCGGGCGGGCCGCCCAGCGTCCAGCGGACGTCCAGGAGAACCGGTGGCCGGACCCCGGCCGACTCGCTCAGCAGTTCGCTTGCGGAGATGATGGGCTTCATGGGGCCATCCTCGCGCAGCCGCACGGCCGCCGGGGGCGGACCCGGCGACCTCCGCGCCCGATCGCGCCACGCACGGCGCGGCCGGGGGCGCGCCACGGCCCCGTCGGTGGCACCATCGGACCGGGGGCACGGCCACGACGATGGTCCGAGGAGAGAGTGACGATGACCGAGGCGACTCGGCGCACATCCGGCACCCCCTGTTGGGTGAGTCTGATGGTGCACGGGCTTGACGCCACGCAGGAGTTCTACAACGCGCTCTTCGAATGGGAGTTCGTGCCGGGCCCGCGGCAGCTCGGCCCGTACGTGCGCGCGCTGCTCGGCGGCAAGGAGGTGGCGGGCATCGGCCAGCTGCCGCCCGACCGGAACCTGCGGATCGCCTGGACCCCCTACCTGGCCACCGACGACGCCGACGAGACCGCCGAGACCATCCGCTGCTGCGGCGGCACGGTCGCGGTGGGCCCGCTGGACGCCGGCGAGGCGGGGCGCCTGGCCATCTGCTCCGACCCGGTCGGGGCCGTCTTCGGGGTCTGGCAGGCGGAGGCGCACCACGGGACGGCGGCGGCCGGGCCGCCGGGGACCCCGGTCTGGAACGAGCTGCTCACGTACGAGACCTCGTCGGTCGGCAAGTTCTACCGGAGCGTCTTCGGGTTCGAGGTGGATCCGGTCGTGTCCGCCGACCACGACTACGCGACGCTCCTGGTCGACGACGCGCCGGTGGCGTCCCTGCACGGCGTCGGCAACGCGCTGCCCCGGGACCGGGGACCGCACTGGATGACGTACTTCGAGGTCGCCGACACGGACGCGGCCGCCCGGTTCGTCGTGGAGCTCGGCGGCCGGGTGCTGCGGCCGCCGCGCGAGGGCACGGCGGGGCGGCTGGCGGTGGTGGCGGACCCGGAGGGCGCGGTCTTCACCCTCGTCAGGTCCGCCCCGGAGTGACGCCGGCCCGATCGGCACGCCGTCCCCGGCGGCTCAGCCGCGCAGGGTCCGGGCCAGGGTCCGCAGCCGGGAGGAGCCGCCGCGCGCCCGGGCCGGGTCCCCGCCCGGCAGGCCGAGCTCGGTGAGCCGTTCGGTGGTGAAGTGGTGCGCGGTGCCGGGGTCGGCGAGGTGCTCGGTCAGGAAGCGGGCGGTCTCCTCCCGGAGTCCCGGGTGGATCTTGTGCCGCATGCAGTAGCCGACGGCCCGGACGAGGGGCGTGAGCGACTCCGGGGCCGCTCCGGGGACGGCGGGCTCCGCCGCCCGCTCCAGGTCGGGGACGAGGTGGTCGACGACGGTGAGCGGGATCCGGTTGCTGTTCTCGAAGGGCGTGAGGCGTGCGAGGACCTCGGCCGTGCCCACGCGCGCGATGGGGATGCCGTAGTACACGGCGGCGGTGAGCATCGCCGTGGAGAAGCAGCCGACGGCCAGTGAGGGCCGGCACCGCTCGTAGAAGGTCTCGGCGAGCAGCGGCCCGTCGAGGACGGTCAACCGGACGCCGAGGCGTTCCGCCTCCTCGTGGAGGGCCTGGGAGTAGCGGGCGGGCGCGGTCGGGTGCGGTTTGAAGACCACCGAGCGGTGTCCGGCGGCCGCGGCCCCGCGCAGCATCCGTACGTGCAGTTCCTCCTCCTCGTCGGCGGTGAGCAGGGCGAGGGCGGCGAGGTACTGGCCGAGCAGGAGGGCCGTGGCCCCGGCGGCGGCCGTCCGCGCGATGCCGGGGTCGTCGGCCGCCTCCTCGGCGATCTCGGCGAGGACCGCGCGGAAGGCGTCGTCGGGGACCAGCTCGGGCTCGACGCCGTACTCGCTCAGGAGGAGCGGTCGGAGCCCCGGCACCAGGTCGAGGTGGAGGACGCGCCGGACGCGGCAGGCGATGGACTGCGCGAGGTCGGAGCGGGTGGGGCCGTAGCTCATGAGGCCGTCGGCGTAGACGTGCAGGTCGCTCTCGGGGAACGCGCCGGCGAGCGCCTTGGCGGGGTTGACCTGGATGGACTCGACGACGAGCTCGACCGGGCCGGCGCCGAGGTCCCAGGCGGTGCGCAGGACGCGCTGCCAGAGCGGGGCCTCCTCGGGGCGGGGGGCCCAGCCGGCGGGGTGGTACGGGTGGATCGTCTCGTTCCAGTCGAGGACGCCGTCGAAGCGGGCGGCGATCCGGCCGTAGCCGGTCATCGTCTCCAGGCGCAGTGCGGTCTCGGGGATCTCGGCGTTGTGGGAGAGCAGCAGGAGCCTGCGGGCCTCCTCGCGGGGGCCGAAGCGTCCGGCGTCCAGGGCGGCGGCGAGCGTGGCGGCGCCGTAGAGGGTGGACACCTGGAAGAGCTGGACCCGGCGGCCGTCGGCGGCCGCCTCCGGCGCCGGTCCGGGGAGCGGCGCGGATGCCGTGTCGGTGGCCATGGTTCAGGCGGTCCTTCCGGTGTCGCGCAGGCTCCGGAGGAGGGTGCTGCGCGCGGTGTCCATGGTGGCGAGGGTCTCGTCGAGGACGTCCTGCGGCATCCGGTGCAGGGCGTCCCGGACGTCGGCGCGCAGCCGCGTGGCGACGGCCGGTTCGTACAGCGCGATCTTGCCGACGTGGAAGGCGATCATCGCGCAGTAGGTGCGGACCGCCTTCGGCAGGAACCGGTCCGCCTCGGCGTCCCGGGAGACGTCGTCGAGCAGGAGGTCGTACGAGGGGATGAAATCCAGCTGGCGGTTGTCGGTGATCTGGGTGAGCGAGGTGGTGACGCCCCGCCGGTAGAAGACGCCGTGCAGGGAAAGGGCGGCGAAAGTGCGGGCCTTGAGGTGGAGCCGCCAGATCCAGAGGCGGTCCTCGGCCGTTCTGAGAGAGGTCTCGAAACGCGAGGCGCCGTTCTCGAAGAGGCGTCCGCTGTAAATGCCGAAGGGAACGAACGGATAATCGACCATCGTGACCATGCTGGCCGGCGAGATGCCGTCCCTGGGGTCCATCACCGTGTCGCGGCGCTTGGCCGGCGCATAGCGGATCTGGCGTTTCCGGCCCTCCGACAGGACGTGGTCGGTGCGGGCGAAGTCGCAGTCGAGACGGGAGATTCCGGCCACGGCGGCACTGAGGTGGCCGGGGGCGTACCAGTCGTCCCCGTCGAGGAAGGTGATGTAGTCGCCGCGTGCCGCGTCGATTCCGGTGTTCCGGGCCTGGGCGACGCCCTGGTTGGTCTCGTGCCGGATGACGGTGGCGTGGGGAAGGCGGTCGCGCCAGCGGTCGAGGATTTCCGGGGTGTCGTCCGTCGAGCAGTCGTCGACCAGCAGGAACTCGAATTCCGGATCCGCGTTGTTGGCGAGACTGCGCAGGGTGTCGGGCGCATATGCCCCGACATTGTGGAACGGTACGACGACGGACAGTTTCGGCACTCGGAATCCCCACACTGATTCGAACGGTTAAACGTCGCTACGGCGGGCAGGTTAGCCGTCCGCTTTTCCGGGCGAACGATCCGTACGTGCACTGCGGGTGAACTCTTGCCGTCTCCCGCGGATACCCGTCACGGCCAGCGCGAGGAGCGCGGCCGCGCCGACCGCGCCGCCGAGCCGGAGCCCCGGGGGCCGGAAGGAGCAGCGGACGGTGGTGGCGCGCCCGTCGAGGGGGACTGCGACGAGACCCTCGTACGCGCGCGCGGGGCGGAGGTCCTCGTCCCCGGCGGCGCAGCTCCAGCCGGAGATGCGGGGTGCGGCGAGGACGGCGACTCCCGTGCTGCCCGGGGGCAGTTCGGCGGTGACGGTGTGTCCGGTGGCACGCACGCGCGTGGCGCCGGTCGCGGTGAGCTGCCGTACGGCGGCGTCGAGGCGGGCGCCGACCAGGCAGCCGACCGGTTGCCGGGGCAACCGCACGCGGGCCTCGGGGCCCAGGTCGATCCGGACCTCGCCGGAGGCCGGCACGGTCCCGAGGGGCCGCATGGGGGCGCGTACGGATGGCGGCTTGCCCTCGAACTCCACCGGCGCCCCGCCGGCGAGGGCGGCCGTGCCCCGGTACTCGGGGGCCCAGAACCAGACCTGGGAGCCCGCAGGGCAGCGGGCGGTGACGGTGCGTCCGGTACGGCGCGGGGCGGGCGGAAGCTCGTACACGTCGGCGCCGAGCAGGCGTTCCTGGCGCGCGAAGGCGGAGTCCCCGGGGTGCGTGGCCGACGGCGCCGGCGGCCGGACGGTGACCAGCGGCGGTACGGGGGTGGTGGTGGCGGTGACGGTGGCCCGCGGCAGCGCGTCCTGCCGTACCGGCTCCGTGGGCCGGGAGCGGATCCGGGTGCCGACGGAGAAGAGGGCGTCGGTCACGGGGTTGTCGAGGCCGACCGGGTGCCGGCCCTTCGCGTAGTAGCCGAAGCCGAGCGAGGCCAGCGTCCGCGAGGTCACGTCGGCGGTGAGGCTGCTGTAGTAGTCGGCCCCCTGCCCGCCGACGAGCAGGACGTCGTTGCCGCCGGGGACCTCGCCGGGGTCCGTGCGGTGCTGCGGCCAGGCGTCCGCCCGCGCCGCCTCGCGGGCCACCTCCTCGTGCCACGGGCCGATCCGGGGCGACCAGGAGACCTCGCTCCGCTGCTGCTCCTCGATCCGCTTCCCGGTGACGGCCGCCTCGCCCGCCTGGGCGGCGACCAGCAGGACCACGGCGAGCACGGGGAGCACGCGCGCGTGGACCCGGCGGGCGCCGGCCAGGGCCAGGAGGGCGGCCGCGAGCGCCAGGAACGCGGCCGCACCGAAGGCGGGGAAGGTCCACCGGTCGATGTCGACGCTCCCCCGGGCCGCCCATGCCAGGGCCCCGAGCAGCGCGCCGCCCGCCAGGAGCGCGGCCGGCCGGGGCACGCCGCGGGCGGCCGAGAACCAGGCCGCGACGAGCAGCAGGCCGCACAGGACGAAGGTCTGGCGGTAGGGGATGCCGTTGGGCGAGGCGCCGGCGTGCCAGAGCAGATGGGTCGGCTCCCACTGGAGGGAGAGCGCCACGAGGACGATCGCCGCCGTCCAGCCGGCCCGGACGCGCGGGGCGACGGCCCGGTTGAACGGCAGCGTCAGGGCGAGGGCGAGGGCGGGCGTGCCGATGAAGAGCGCGGGGCTGGCCACGCTCGCCGTCGCGGGCAGGAAGCGGGCGAGGACCTCCGTCCAGGCGGCGGGCGCGAAGGTGGTCTCCGGGGTGGGGTCGGCGACCTTCGTGGCGACGAAGACGACCACCACGAGCGGCGCGGCGAGGCCGATGCCGATGAGCACGCTCCGGGCGGCGCGCAGCGCACCGGCGACGCGCTGCCGGGCGCCGGCGGTCTCCTCGCAGGTGAGGAGCCGGACGACGAGGACGACGGCCGCGCCGAGGGTCGCCATGTACGCGGTGTAGAAGTTCGCGATCCAGGCGAGCGCGACGACCAGGGGGCCGAGCACGGGGCGGCGGCCGGTGCGGGCCCATTCGCCGACCAGGCAGAGCAGCGGGAAGGCGACCAGCCCGTCGAGCCACATCGGGACGGTGGCCCCGTAGTTGAAGGTCCAGCCGGAGAGCGCGTACGCGGTGCCGAGCAGGGCGGCGACGGGCCACCGGCCGGGACGCAGCCGCAGGAGCAGCAGGGCCATCGCCGCGCCGGCCGCGGTGATCTTGGCCGCGGTGACGACGTACAGGGCGAGCTCGATCCGGTCGGCCGGGAAGGCCACGACGAGCAGGTCGAAGGGGCTGCTCAGATAGGTGCCGATGTCGCCGAGGAAGTTCGCCCCGAAGCCGGAGTTCCAGTTGAGGAAGGCGTCCCCGTGCGTCTCGCCGAGGAGGAACGCGCGCCAGTAGGCGTGGTACGGCAGGTACTGCTGGCCCAGGTCGACGATGTTCCTGGTCACCGGCCCGAAGGGGTAGCTGCGGGAGAGCCGGCCGGCCAGGCAGAGGAGTGCGGCGGTGAGCAGGGCGGCGGCCAGGGGGGCCGCCACGGCGGGGGCCCGGAGCCCCCGTCGCGGGGCGCCGGGGCGCCCGCCCGCCCCGTCCCCGTCCCCGACCTTGTCCTCGTCGGGCACGGTTTCGGCGGCGGGGGGCACACGTCCTCCAGGGGGCGCACGGAGCGGGGTGCCCGGAGGGTGGTTCGTCGCGGGCCGACCGCCATTACCGCCGAGGCGGGCGACCCGTAACCGATCATCAGGCGGTCTTCCGGCGCACCCCGGGTGAACTCCCGGTGCCGTACCGCCCGCCGGGTCAGCCGACGGGCGTCAGGGCGACGAGCTCCTCGACCGTGCGGGCCACCGTGCCGAAGAGGTCGGCGACCGTGGTGAGGGCGGCGGCCTGGAGGGCGTCCGAGGACAGGACGGTGCCGTCGGGGGCGGCGAGGGGGCGGGTGGCGGTGGCCTCGGCGACCACGGTGGGGCGGTAGCCGAGGTTGAAGGCTCCCTGCGCGGTGAAGAGGACGCACATGTGCGTCATGAAGCCGGCGATGACGAGGTCGCCGGTGACGCCGAGGCCCTGGAGGGTCTCCTGGAGGTCCGTGGCGTGGAAGGCGTCGGGGACCTGCTTGACGACCACCTTCTCGCCCTCGACCGGGGCGACTTCCGCGCTGATCGCGCCGATCTCGGCCCGGATGTCGTACGGGGTGCCCTCGCCGCCGTCGTTCACGACGTGCACGACGGGCGCGCCGGCGGCGCGGGCGGCGGCGAGCAGCCTGGCCCCCGCGGCGAGGGCCTCCTCGGCCCCGTCGAGCGCCATGACGCCTTCGCGGTAGGTGTTCTGGAAGTCGATCATGATCAGGGCGGACTCGGCCAGGCGCGGGAGCTCCTGGGGCAGGCCGATCACATCGCGCAGGGTGGTGGAGGCGGTCATGGCGGGTTCCTCTTCGGGTCGGGAACGTACGGGGCCCGGGCGTTATTCACGCTAACACACTACGTAATCATTGATAACAACGCTCCGCGCCGATGCCCCCGGACCCGGAGAACGCCCAGGTCCGCACTGTTAGCGCTGTTATCGTGGGAGCCATGTCGACGGCACGAGAGCGCATCCTGGAAGCCACCGGGGAACTGCTCGCCACCAAGGACGCGCTGTCCATCTCGACCCGCGCCATCTGCGACCGGGCCAAGGTCGGCATGCCCGAGATCTACCGCCAGTTCGGCGACAAGCAGGGGCTGCTCACGGCCGCGGCCGACATCGGCTTCGAACGCTTCCTCGCCGACAAGCGCCGCAACCCGCTCACCGACGACCCGGTGGCCGACCTCCGTACCGCCTGGGACAGCCACGTCGGGTTCGCCCTGCGCAACCCGCACCTCTACCGGCTGATGTTCACGCCGACGGGCGACGCCAAGCCGCAGGCCATCGACGAGGCCCGGGCGATCCTGCTCAAGGCCGTGGAGCGCTGCCGCGACGCCGGGCGCCTGCGGACCGCCCCCGAGCTGGCCGGCCAGACGATCCTCTCCGCCAACGTGGGCGTGTGCATGATGGCACTGTCCTTCCCCGAACTCTTCGGAGACCCCGCCATCTCGACATCGGTGCGCGACGCCGTGATCGGCAAGCTCACCGGCGACGAGCGCGAGGACACCCGGATCGGCCCCGCGACCGTCCTAGCCCAGGCCCTCGTCGGCACCCTCACGGGAACCGCCCCCGTCGACGGCCCGGCCCTCGACCGCCTCACCGAGGCGCTGCGGACCGGGTGACCCTTGCCGGGCGATATCCGCCGCATTATGCGGGCGAGCGATCGAATTAATTCACCACAGCGACCTGGATTCCATCCGATCACTCTGTAAGATGAATTTGATCAAGCGGGGCGGGGGGGCTACGCTTCCCATTACCATCCCCCGCTTCGAAGCAATTCCATCCGAGGGGGATCAACATGCGCATGCCGCGCGTTTCCAAGGGAATTCGAAGTGGACTGATCGCGGTTTCCGCAGTCGTTCTGACGTCACTGATCAGCACCCCGGCCAGCGCTTCCACCAGCGCACCGATGATCGGCTACGGGAATGCGGGCTGGGCAGTGAAATGCGTTCAGGCCGGCATCAACGAGTGGCACAGGGGCAAGAACATGAGCCATCTCGATATTGCGGTCGACGGAATATTCGGGACAGCCACACTGCGGGAAGTGAAGCACTTCCAGGATTATTACGACTACGACGTCGACGGAGTCGTCGGGCCCAAGACCGGAAACGGCCTCTACTGGACGTTCATCGACCATCTCCAGCTCGGCTGCTACAACTCGGTTCCCACCACCGAGTAATGACGTGATCCGCCGGACAGGCCCAGGGCCTGTCCGGCGGATCAGGGTCGAGCAGGTCCTAGCCCTCCGCGGCCGGGAGGAGGTATCCCCAGGTCTTCACGCCGACGATGCCGTCGGGGCCACCGGTCTGCTGCGGATACGTCGACTGGAAGCGCAGCACGGCCGCTTCGGTCTTGGGGCCGAAGTCGCCGTCGATGAACGTGGGGGCGTCCGAGGAGCTGACGAAGGCCGTGCGGACCAGCGCCCACTGGAGCGCCCTGACGCAGTCGCCCCTCGATCCCCTGGCGAGGTCGACGGCCGGGACCGGCCAGCCGTTGGAGGCCCAGCGCGTACCGACCTGGGCGGTGCAGGCCGCCAGATAGCCGGACTCGGCCGAAGCCTGGGGCGCGGCGAGCCCCGTGGCCATGAGGAGCGTCGCGCCGAGGACGCCCATGCGTGTCGCCATGCGCCTGACGGGCTTCATGTCGAGATTCCTTCCCGGTGGGTGGTGAACGCCGCCGATGAGGCCGGCTCGGCCCCGTGACCGACGGGCACGTGCGGCGACGTGTGCGATGTCCTCCTGGTCCTGACGGTCCGCTCCTTCGTCGGGAAGACCGTCGGGCGGCTGTCAGCCCGTCAGGAGCTTCTCCCAGGTCCTCTGACCCACGATCCCGTCGGCGGCAAGCCCGTGGTTGCTCTGGAACCTGCGGATGGCCGAGTCCGTGCGGGCGCCGAAGGCGCCGTCGACGAAGTTGCCGCCACTCTGCTCCCACGCCGTCAGGCCGTAGCGCGAGACGAGCTCCTGAAGCCCGGCGACACACTCTCCGGAATCGCCCTGGGAGTAGTCGTACCGCGGAATGACGTACCCGTTCGGGGAGAGACGCGTGCCGTACGTGTCCTTGCAGATCTTGTAGGCGGAGTCGTCCGCGTGGGCGGCCGGCGCGGATACGAGCAGGGCGCCGGCCGAGACCGCCGCGAGCAGCAGAGCGGAGACACCCTTCGCGGGGCGGTGCATGCGCATGTCGGTGAACCTTTCGCTGGTGACAGCGCAACCCTGCCCCACGGGGCACGGCGGCCTCCGGCGTCCCGCCCGTCCCGGGACGCCGGAGACGAGCTCTCCCCCTGCTACGGACGGCTTCGCGCCGCTCGTCTCAGGGACGTCCCGTGGCGGGGACGGGGCGATCCGTGGCGCGGAGCCCCCACTTGGCGCCCACCGCGTGGGAATCGGGAGCCCGGAAGGCGTCAGCCCTGGTTGACCGGCAGGACGTCCGGGGACAGCGCGCCCGCACGGGCGGCGGCCGAGGTCATGCGGCGCCGGTGGTGGCGGCGGCAGAGCACCTCGTAACCGACCTCCTCCGACGGCCGGTTCACATCGCCGACGACGACCTGCTCCCCCTCGACGACCATCTCGCCGCCCACCGTGCGGGCGTTGTGCGTGGCCCGCGCGCCGCACCAGCACAACGCCTCGACCTGGAGCTGCTCGATCCGGTCCGCCAGCTCGATCAGCCGCTGCGAGCCGGGGAAGAGCTTGGTCCGGAAGTCCGTGGTGATGCCGAAGGCGAAGACGTCCATGCCGAGGTCGTCGACGATCCGGGCGAGCTGGTCGATCTGGTCGGGGGCGAGGAACTGCGCCTCGTCCACGATCACGTAGTCCGCCTTGCCGCCCTGGGAGAGCTGGCCCACCAGATAGGCGTAGAGGTCCATGCCCTCGCCCGCCTCGACCGCCTCCGTCACGAGGCCGAGGCGCGACGAGAGCTTGCCCTCGCCCGCCCGGTCGTCACGGGTGAAGATGACGCCCTGGAGCCCGCGGGCCGACCGGTTGTGCCCGATCTGGAGGGCCAGGGTGCTCTTCCCGCAATCCATGGTTCCGGAGAAGAAGACCAGCTCGGGCATGACGGGTCGGGGACCTTTCAGGTCGTGGGGGGGGTGGGGGTGATGGGTGAAGGGGTCAGGAACGCACTTCGAGCAGCGGGACGAACTGCTCCGCCGGGGTCATCGACCCGTGCATGCCGGCCATCGCGGACTCGTGGGGCTCGTTGACGGACGCGGTGATCGCGAAGTCCTCGTGGGCCGCGACGACGACGTCGCCGATCCGCCCGTACACCCGCTCGTCGATCTCGTCGCCGAACCAGCCGAGGGAGACGGCCTCCTCGCGGCTCGCGACCCAGAACTGCTCGCCGACGACCTCGCGCCAGCAGGTGAGGACGTCGGCCTCGGCGCCGGGCACCGCGTACACGTGCCGGGCACGGCCCTCGCCGCCCAGCAGGGCGACGCCGGCACGCAGTTCCCAGTCCTCGTCGAAGTCGATGCGGTGCTCTTCGTCGAACGGGATGTCGACCATGCCGTGGTCGGCGGTCACGTACAGGGCCGAGCGGGCCGGCAGCTGCTCGGCGAGCCGCTGCACGAGCCGGTCGACGAACATCAGCTGGCCGCGCCAGGCGTCGGAGTCGATGCCGAAGCGGTGGCCGGCGCCGTCGAGTTCGCTGTAGTACGTGTAGACCAGCGAGCGGTCGCCGGCGGCGAGCTGCTCGGCGGCGAAGTCCATCCGCTCCTCGCCGGAGAGCCGACCGTGAAACGTTCCGCCGCTGAGCGCGACCTTGGTGAGCGGGGTCTGCTCGAAGATCGGGGACGACACCTGGGCGGTGTGGATCCCGGCCTCGTGCGCCAGCCGGAAGACGGTCGGGTACGGCTGCCAGACGTGCGGCGACGTCCACGGCTTCCAGCGCAGCTGGTTCATCAGCTCGCCGGTCTCCGGGTTGCGCACCGTGTAACCGGCCAGCCCGTGCGTACCGGGGTAGCGCCCCGTGCCGACGGAGGCCAGCGAGGTCGCGGTGGTCGCGGGGAACCCGGCGGTGACCGGGCGGCCCGTGCCGCCCCGCGAGGTGCCGAGCAGCGAGGTCAGGTACGGGGCCTCGTCCGGGTGCGACCTGATCTGCTCCCAGCCGAGTCCGTCGATCAGGAGGACACAGTTCCGGTCGGCCGGCGCCAGCTCCTCGATCCGCCGCTCGAAGCCCGGCACGCCCTGGCCCGCGACGAGCGTCGGCAGCAGGTCGCCGAGCGAGCCGGAGCCGTACTCCGGCACCGGCGCGCTCTCCGGCGCCAGCGGGACGGGGTCGTCGGGCCAGCCGTGGGCCATCGCGGTGGACTGCGCCATCAGCGGGTGGGCGCGGCGGTCGCCGCGATGGCTTCGGAGAGCGCCTGCGCGAAGGCGAGCGTCTGCCGGACGGTGTCGGGGCCGTCGCCGGCCTCGCTCACCCGCAGGCTCAGGTCGTCCGCGGTGGCGTTGCCCGTGTAGCCGTGGTCGGCGTCGCAGTTGGAGTCGCCGCAGGCGGCGGGCTCCAGGTCGATGCGCGAGACCGCGCCCCAGCCGATGGTGAGGACGACCTCGCGGGGCAGCGTGCCCGGCGTGTACGACTCGGGGTTGGCGACCACGCGGCTGACGACGACCGACGAGATCCGGTCGAGCTTCACGGACTCGGTGGACGTCGTGGCGTACGGGGTCGGGGAGCTCGTGTCGGCGGCCTGCTCGTCGGTGTGGCTGACGATGAAGCGGTGCGGCGTCAGGACGAGGACGGTGACGTGGCGCCGGACCTCGTTCGCGTCGAAGGTGGTCTCCTGGTGGACCACGTACGACGCGACGGCCTCACCGCCGACGGCGGCCTCCACCGCCTCGGCCACGAGGGCCGGGTAGTAGCCGCTGCGCTCGATCGCCGCGCGCAGCCCCTGGGTCGTCGTACCGCTCTTTGCCATGGACTCCATCCTACGGGGCCTCGGGCCCCCTCCGGCCCCGTCAGTAACTCGGCAGGCTGCGCGGACCGAGGTCGGTGCGGGGCGGGGGCGGGGCCAGCCGGACGGTGGCGCCGAGGACGGAGAGTCCGCGGGGTGCCACCACCACCGGTTCCAGGGAGACGGCGACCACCTCGGGGTGGTCGTCGACCAGCCGCGAGACGCGGAGCAGGAGCTCCTCCAGGGCCGGGGTGTCGACGGGCGCGGAGCCGCGCCAGCCGAACAGCAGGGGCGCGGTGCGCAGGGAGCGGACGAGTTCGGCGACGTCCCGGTCGGTCGCCGGCACCAGTCGGTGGGCGGTGTCGCCGAGCAGTTCGGAGGCCGCGCCCGAGAGGCCGAAGGAGAGGACGGCGCCGACGGCCGGGTCGATGGCGGAGCGGACGACGGTGTCGACGCCCCGGGGCACCATCGCCTGGACGACCGGCAGGAGCTCCTCCGGCTTGCCGAGGACCTCGGTCAGCTCGGCGTACGCCGTGCGGAGCTGCCCCTCCGAGGCCAGGTCGAGCCGGACGCCGCCGAGGTCGGGGCGGTGGCGGAGGTGCGGCGCGGTCGTCTTCAGCGCGACGGGGTAGCCGAGCCGGGCGGCGGCCGCGACGGCGTCGTCGGGGGTGGGGGCGGGCAGTGTCGGCAGTACGGCGATCCCGTACCGGGCGAGCAGTTCACCGGCCTCGGCGGCGCCGAGGGTCACGCCCCGGACGTCCGCGCCGTCACCGGCCCGGTCGCCGAGCGTCCGCTCGATGAGTGCGGCGGCCCCGGCCTCGTCGATGTCCTCGTACTCGGGGACCCGCCCCGGCTCGGCCGCCTGCCGTCGCCACTGCCCGTACCGCACGGCCTCGGCCAGCGCCCGTACGGCCCGCTCGGCGGCGGGGTAGGAGGGGATGGTGGTGGGCACGGCGGGCGGTGCGGTCGTGTCGGCCGTCACGTCCGCACTCGGGGTCGCCTGCGTGTCGGACGTCACCACCGCACGCGAGGCCCCGTCCATGTCCGGCGTCACTGCCGTACCCCGGGTCCCGTCCGTGCCGGGCGTCACCGCCGTCGCGGGGGTACCGGGTGTCACCGTCTGGTCCGTGGGGCGGGTGGCGGGGCGGGTTCCGGTCGGCGGGCCGCCGCGGCCCGCCGGGGTCGGCCGGGTGCTGGTGGCGACCGCGAGGGCCTCCGCGAGGCCGCCCATCTCGACGTGGACGACGACGACGGGCTTGGTGGGCGCGGGGGCGGAGGCGACGGCCTCGCGGAGGGCGGCCGCGAGGACCTCGCCGTCGCCGAACTCGGTGGCGCCGTTCTCGCCGACCCAGGGGATCGCGGTCACGACGACCGCGTCGGCGGTCTCGTCCGCGAGCGCGGCCGCCAGCGCGTCCCGGAAGTCCGCCGGAACCGCCGCCGTCGTCAGGTCGAGCGGCCGCAGCGGCCGCAGTCCCTCCGTGAGGCAGGCGTCGTACGTGAGGAGGCCGAGCGACTCGGAGTTGCCGAGGATCGCGACGCGGGGCCCTGCGGGCAGCGGCTGGGCGGCCAGGAGCAGTCCGGCGTCGACGAGTTCGGTGATGGTGTCGACGCGGATCACTCCGGCCTGGCGGAGCAGCGCGGAGACCGTGGCGTGCGGGATGCGGGTGACCGGCACCCGGTGGCCGGGCGGGGCGCTGCCGCTGTGCCGGGCGCCCTTGACGACGACGACCGGTTTGACGGCGGCGGTGCGGCGGGCGAGCCGGGTGAACTTGCGGGGGTTGCCGATCGACTCCAGGTAGAGGAGGACGACGTCGGTGCCGGGGTCGTCGTACCAGTGCTGGAGGAAGTCGTTGCCGGAGACGTCGGCGCGGTTGCCGGCCGAGATGAAGGAGGAGAGGCCCGCGCCGTGCCGGTGGAGTCCGGCGAGGAGCGCGATCCCGATCGCGCCGGACTGGGCGAAGAGCCCGATGCGCCCGGCGGCCGGCATCTGCGGGGCGAGCGAGGCGTTGAGCCGGACGTCGTCGGCGGTGTTGATGATCCCGAAGGCGTTGGGGCCGATGATCCGCATGCCGTACGAGCGGGCCTGCCGTACGAGCTCGCGCTGGCGGTCGCGGCCGGCCGGACCGCTCTCCGCGTATCCGGCGGAGAGGACGACGAGGCCGCGCACCCCGTGCTCGCCGCAGTCCGCGACGGCTTCCGGGACGCGCTCGGCGGGGACGGCGACGATCGCCAGGTCCACCGGCTCCCCGATGGCGCCGATCGAGGAGTGCGCGGGGACGCCGTCGAGTTCCGCGGCGCCGTCGCCGAGCGCGGCGTTCACCGCGTACACGCGTCCGGTGAAGCCGGCCTCGATCAGGTTGCGCAGCACGGTCCGGCCGACGCCGCCCGGTGCGCGTCCGGCGCCGACCACGGCGACGGACCGGGGGGTGAGGAGCCGCTGCACGGAGCGCGCCTCGGCCCGCTGCTCCCGCGCGCGCTGGACGGCGAGGGAGCGGTCGGTGGGTTCGAGGTCGAGGTGGAGGCGGACGGAGCCGTCCTCGAAGCTGCGCTTCTGGGTGTAGCCGGCGTCCGTGAAGACCTTGATCATCTTGTTGTTGGCGGGGAGCACCTCCGCGGCGAAGCGCCGGATGTCCCGCTCGCGCGCCACGGCCGCGATGTGTTCGAGGAGGGCGGAGGCGACGCCGCGCCCCTGGTGGGCGTCCTGGACGAGGAAGGCGACCTCGGCCTCGTCCGCCGGGGCGGAGGCGGGCATCCCCCGGTCGTCGATGCGGTCGTAGCGCACGGTGGCGATGAACTCGCCACCGACCGTCGCCGCGAGTCCCACCCGGTCCACGAAGTCGTGGTGGGTGAAGCGGTGGACGTCCTTGGCCGAGAGGCGCGGGTAGGGCGCGAAGAAGCGGTAGTACTTCGACTCGTCGGAGACCTGCTCGTAGAAGCTGACCAGCCGGTCGGCGTCGTCGGCGGTGATGGGCCTGATGCGCGCGGTGCCGCCGTCGCGCAGGACCACGTCCGCTTCCCAGTGGTCGGGGTAGACGTGCTCCGGCGGGGCCGGTCGTTCCGCCGCTTCCGACTGCTCCGACGCGCTCTGCATGGGGTCAGCCTACGGCCGCGACACGACCGCGGCACCGCTCGCGCGGCGGGTGCGCGCCGTGCAAGGTAGGGAGGGCCGAAAGGCGGTCCGGTCGGGGCCGAAGGTCGGCGCGAGCACCACACAGCACATGAGAGACTGGTCTAGACAACCCGCTTGAGACCCGAAGGGCAACACCATGGCTGAGCGCCGCGTCAACGTCGGCTGGGCCGAGGGCCTGCACGCCCGCCCCGCGTCCATCTTCGTCCGTGCCGCCACGGCTTCCGGCGTCCCGGTGACGATCGCCAAGTCCGACGGCACCCCGGTGAACGCCGCTTCCATGCTCGCGGTGCTCGGCCTGGGCGCACAGGGCGGCGAGGAGATCGTCCTCGCGTCGGAGGCCGACGGCGCCGAGGTCGCCCTCGACCGTCTCGCGAAGCTGGTCGCCGAGGGTCTGGACGAGCTCCCCGAGACCGTCTGATCCGGTCCCCCGCACGACGAATGGCCGTGGGGGCCGGCAAACGGCGGGCCCCGCCCCGAAAAAAAAACCCCCCCGCGTAAAAAAAAAAAAAAAAGGCCCACAAGAAAAATGTTTTTAAT
>NZ_JBHJQI010000140.1:0-23704 GCF_042262805.1 Streptomyces sp. NPDC056361 | reverse complement strand
GGGTCCGCGCGGCCGTGTCGGGAGGGCCGAGCCGGTGCGCGTACGGGAGGGCCCGTGGCGGGTGCTGCCGACACACGCCCTCCCAGGGCGGGTCAGTACGCGAACGCGGACTTGCCCGTCACCGTCGCGGTGACGTGGGTGATGCCGCTGCCGGGCGGCAGCGGCACCGTCGTTCCGGTGGGGTTGGTGGTCGAGCCGTCGCCGAGCTGGGCGGCGGCGTTCGCGCCCCAGCCGATCACCGAGCCGTCGTCGAGCGCGGCGACCGTGAAGTCGGCGCCTCCCGCGATGCTCTGGACGCCCTTGAGCGCGTCCAGGACGACCGGGGTGGTGCGGTTGGCGTTCGTGCCGTCGCCGAGCTGGCGGTCGGTGTTCTTGCCCCAGCCGGCCAGGCTGCCGTCGTCGAGGACGGCGAAGCCGGACGCGGACGTGGCGAAGATCCTGGCCACGGCGTCGAGGTAGGCGACGTCGACGGGCTTGTTGCTGTCGGTGGTGGTGTCGTTGCCCAGCTGGCCCTCGGCGCCCTTGCCCCAGGCCTTGACGACGCCGTCGGCGGTGAGGGCGAGGACGTGGTCGCAGCCCACGGCGACGGACTCGACGTCGACGAGGTCGGGGACCTTTTGCGGGGTCTCGCGCGTGGTGTTGGCGCCGGTGCCCAAACGTCCGTTGTCGCCCTTGCCCCAGGTCCAGACGGTGCCGTCCTGGCGGAGCGCCACGCTGAAGTCGCAGCCCGCGCCGACGTCCTTCACCTTGTCCAGGCTCTGCACGGGGATTGGCGCCTTGTACGGATTGGTGGTGTCCTGGCCGGTGCCCAGCTGCTTCGAGGCGTTGCTGCCCCAGGCGAGGACCCGGCCGCCCTTGACGGCGAGGACGTGGTTCAGGCCGGCGGAGACCTCGCTGACGCCGGAGAGCCCCGCGACCGTGGCCGGGAAGGACTGCGCGGTGGTGGTGCCGTTGCCGAGCTGGCCGGTGGTGTTGGAGCCCCAGCTCTTCACCGTGCCGTCCTTGAGCAGGGCGACGGCGAACTGGTTGGCGGCCGCGGCCGCTCCGCCGCCTCCGCCGGAGAGCTCGCGCACGTCGTCGCGGGTGATGCCGACGACGGCGGCGGGGGTCTGCTGGGCGAGGACGCTGCCGTTGCCGAGCTGGCCCTGGGCGTTCTCGCCCCAGGCGCGGACCCAGGGGTCGGTGCCGGCGTGGGCGGGGAGGGAGGCGGTGGTGAGGGCCGCGAGGGACAGCGCGGCGAGGAGAGAGGTGCGTGTGGTGAGACTCATGGGGACCTTTCGGGGTCAGTAGGCGTAGCTGGACCTCGCGACGATGGAGGTCGCCACGCGGGTCGCGCCGCTGCCCGGGGGCAGGGCGACGACGGGGACGGGGGAGTCGGTGGTGGTGGCGTCGCCGAGCTGGCCGGCGGTGTTCTCGCCCCAGCCGAGGACGGAGCCGTCGGCGAGGACGGCGACGGTGTGGTTGTAGCCGCCGGCCAGGCCGCGGACGTCGGAGAGGCCGGGCACGGGGACGGGGGTGGTGCGCGAGACGGTGCTGCCGTCGCCCAGTTGGCCGAAGCCGTTCCAGCCCCAGGCGCGGACGGCCCCGTCGTCGAGGACGGCGAAGCTGTGATAGCCGCAGGCGAAGACCCGGGCGACGTCGTCGAGCTGCCGGACGTCGACGGGGACGTTGCGGTGCGTGGTGCTGTCGTCGCCGAGCTGCCCGTTGGCGTTGTAGCCCCAGGCCTTCACGGTGCCGTCCGCCGTGCGGGCGAGCACGTGGTTGCAGCCGGCGCTGATCTCCACCACGTCCGTGACGCCGGGGACCCGCTTCGGTGTGTTCCGGTCGTCGTCGGTGCCGATGCCGAGCTGGCCGAAGTTGCTGCGACCCCATGTCCAGACCGTGCCGTCCTCGCGCAGGGCGACGGCGTGGTAGCAGCCGGCGGCGATGTCGGTGACCCTGCTCAGGCTCTGGACGGCGACGGGGCGGGTGGCTCCCGTCGTGGAGCCGTCGCCGAGCTGCCCGTAGGTGTTGTCGCCCCAGGCGAGGACCCGGCCTCCGCGGACGGCGTAGCCGGAGAGGACTCCGGCGGCGACCCGGGACGCCCCGGAGAGGCCGGCGACCGCGGCGGGGAGGGATCTCCCGGTGGTGGTCCCGTCGCCGAGCTGGCCGTTGGTGTTGCCGCCCCAGGCCTGGACCGTGCCGTCGTTCAGGGCGGCCACGGCGAAGGAGTTGGTCTCGCCCCCACCGCCGCCCGCCAGTTCGAGGACGTCGGCGCGGGCCAGGCCCCGGACGCCGGCCGGGGTCTGCTGGACGAGCGTGCTGCCGTTGCCGAGCTGCCCGGCCCCGTTCCTGCCCCAGGCCCGTACCCACGGGTCACGCGGTTCGGCGTGCGCGGGTGCGGCTAGGGCGGCCAGGGCGAGGGCCGCGGTCGCCACGGCCCGCGCGTACGAGCGGTAGCGGTACGTCATGCCGTCACCGGCCTCAGTACGCGTACGTCGTGTTGCCGCCCAGGGAGACGGCCACGTCCTTGATCGCCGAGCCCTCGTTGAGGATCTTCACCGACTCGAAGCGGGCGACCGTGGTGCCGTTGCCGAGCTGGCCCTCGCCGTTGTGGCCCCAGGCGAAGACGTCGTCCGCCGTGACGGCGACGCCGTGCCGGGCGCCCGCCGCGAGGTGCTGGACGCCTTCGAGGCGCGGGATCTCGACGGGGGCGGTGCGGTTGGTGCGGGAGACGTTGTCGCCGAAGGCCTCGTCGCCTTCGAGGAGCTGGCCGTACTGGTTGTTGCCCCAGCCCCAGACGTGGCTGTCGCTGGTCTTGACGTAGTTGTGGAAGGCGCCCGCCTCGATGTCGGAGACGCCCTCGACCCAGTCGACGTCGACGGGGACGGTGGAGGACTTGGTGGAGGAGTTGCCGAGCTGGCCGTAGAGGTTGTAGCCCCAGGACTTGACCGTGTCGTCGGCGGTCAGCGCGAGGGCGTGGTAGCAGCCGGCGTCGATCTCCACGATGTTCTCCAGGCCCGTGACCTGGCGGGGGACGGAGCTGGTGGCGCGGCTGCCGTTGCCGAGCTGGCCGTGGATGCCGCGGCCCCAGGCGTACACCTTGCCGTTCTCCAGGAGGGCGAGGCTGAAGTCGCAGCCGGCCGAGATCTGCTTGACCTTGGGCATGCCCTGGACGCGGTCGGGGACCGTACGGCTGTCGCCGGTGCGGTTGTTGCCGAGCTGGCCGTAGGCGTTGTCGCCCCAGGAGTAGACCTGGCCGCTGGTGTCGAGGGCGAGGGCGTGCTTTCCGCCCGCCGCGATGTCCTTGATGTTGGTCAGGCGCGGGACGGTGGTGGGCACGGCCTGGTTGGTGTTGCCGCCGTTGCCGAGCTGGCCGGAGGAGTTGTGCCCCCAGGACTTGACCGTCTTGTCGGTGCGGGCGAGGACGAACGAGTCGGCCGAGGAGGTGCCGCCGGCCGAGACCTGGTCGACGTCGCCGCGGAAGAGGCTGGTGACCGAGGACGGGCTGAGGCTGTCGGACAGGGTGCCGTTGCCGAGCTGGCCGGTGCGGCCGGCTCCCCAGCTCAGGACGGTCGGGTTGCCCTCGTTGGCGGTCGCGGCCGGGGCGAGGGCCAGGGCCGGAACGGCGGCCAGCGCCGCGGCCGCGGTGAGGACGGCGGCGGCTGTGAACGGCCGCCCGGGCAAGGGGGTACGCAGGGAACTGCGGCGTGTACGGGACATGGCTCTGCTCTCCTTCGATGGGGACATACGGGAGCGCTGCGCCCGGTCGGCCGGTGGCCCCGCCGGGAGGCGGAGGCGCACGCGGGTCGGGCGCGGGTCATGCGGACAGGCCGTGCCGGGACCTTGGGCAGGGGGCGCCCACGGCCGGGTGCGGCGACCGGGACGGGCCGCCGGGCACAAAAGCAGACTGTCCGAGAATGATCACGACGGCGAGCCGGACCCGCTGAAACACCCGTCTGACGGACGCCCGTTCGGGGAGCCGATCCGGGGGCGCGTTCACCCTCGCGGTACGCCCGGCGGGGCCGTCCGCGGCCGGATCGGGCGGGCCGCCGAACGGCGGCGGCCGGGGGAGTGAGGAACCCTGCCGCGCGCGGTCGTCCGCCCTCTCGCCCGTGGCCCCGAAACCCTACGAAAGGGTGGACCGGCGGGGTGCGCCGGACGGCTCGCGAACACCCTGGTCGGGCCCTCCGGGGCGGCCCCCAGTGCGCTCCGCCGAAGCGGTGAGCGGGCCCGACGGCGCGCGCCGCACCGTGTGTCCTGCCGGGGCGCCGGGGCCCCGGCGGCTAGCGTCGGAATGCGCTCGGTGATCTTGAGGACAGTCCCCTGTCCGCCCCTGGCGTCCCCGCCGAGCTCGTCAACTCACCCCTGTCTCAAGGGAGTTCCCATGCCCGCAGTAAAGGCATCGGCGCGTCGCGCGCTGACCGTCGCCGTCCTTGCCGCCGCCCTCGCCCTGCCCCTGGCCCCGGTCGCGTACGCCGAGGAGTGCAAGCCCGACGACCAGGCCTGTCTGGACAAGGAGGCCAACGCCAAGGAGGCCAAGGAGATCGAGGAGCAGCAGAAGAAGACCCAGGAGGCGGCGGGCAAGGCCGACAAGGACATCAAGGACGTCGGCAAGAAGCTCGACGAGTGCCCGCCGAGTTCCGACTCCTGCATGGGGAAGCTGACCTCCGGCAAGGGGGCGGCCGAGGAGAAGGGCCTCGAGGACATGACCGAGACCATCGACACGTACGAGCCGGAGCCCGCGGACAACGCGCAGGCCGCGGTGACCTCGACGTGCACCTCCTTCCCCGGCTCCCTGCCGCAGGGCTCCACCGACCCGGGGAAGTCCCCCTTCCCGGTCGATCAGCTCTGCACCCTCCTCGGCTCCTGACGCCCCCCGCCTCCACCCCTCCACCCCCTCCCGAAGGGTTCCTCCGCCATGCCCCCGCGTCGTCCCCGCGCCCTCGCCCGCCCCCTGGCCCTCACCCTCGGTCTGGCCGCGCCCCTCGCGCTGCTCGTCCCGCCCGCCGTCGCCGAGGAGGGGCCGGGCGAGACGCCCGCGCCCCGCGCCGTCGCCGCCGACGGCCGCCCGGCGAAGATCGCCGACGTCCTGGAGTACTGCGGGACGAAGCGCACGGCCTGCACGTTCACCATCGACCCGAAGCAGGACCGGGAGTACGCCACCGCCGTCAAGTCCCTGGGGAACGCGGTGGTCAACTGCACCAAGAGCGACATGAGCGTCGACCGGACCGTCACCCTGCGGACCAGCAGCACCGACAACATCGGCGGTGAGATCTCCGGGAAGATCGCCGCCGAGGGCACGGTCAGCGCCTCGGGCGAGGTCACCACGAACCTCGTCAACGACATCACCAGCGAGAACAAGACGCCCAACCTCAAGGACGGCCCGACCTCGACGAACGGCACCAAGACCAGCGTCGCCGCCGGCGGCAAGGTGGCCGGGTCGATGAGCGCCAAGCTCGCCTTCGAGGCCGCCTTCAAGGCCACGTACTCCAAGTCCTGGACGATCGACAACACCGAGACGACCACGTACAAGACCACCGTCAAGCCCTACGACATGCTGGTCTTCGGGGCCAGCGCCGCCATGCGGCGGGTGGTCGGCAGCCTCGTCACGGACAAGGGGCAGAAGATCATCGGCGTCCGCGTCGACAGCCCCTCCATGGTCAACAGCAGCACCTTCGTCGCCCAGACGTACGCCGTCCCCGACAACCTGTGCGGCCGCAAGCGCCCCGCCGACGACACCGCGTCCGACAGCGACAACGCCCCTCCGCCCGGCCTCCGCAGCGCCGCACGGGAGGTGCCCGCCACCCGGGCCGTGCCGCCGGGCGCCGATCCGAAGCGCGAAGTCGTACTGCCGTCCCCCACCCACTGACGCGGAGGAGTCCCCCACCATGAACCGCTCCCTCGCGGCGCTCACCGTCCTCGGCGCCGCCGGACTGCTGCTGCCCGTCGTCCCCGCCGCGCATGCGGCGCAGGCCGCGCCCGCCGAGCAGGCCGTCCCCGTCCTCAACGGCGACTTCGCCGACCCGGTCATGAAGGGCGACGGCCCGACCACCGTCGGCATCGACTTCTGGACCGGCCTCAACCAGCGCTACTCGCCCACCGCTTCGGGCCGCACCGACGCCTCCCACGGCGTCGCCCTCCAGAAGGACGGCAACACCCTCGGACAGCGACTGCGCGGCGTCCGCGCCGGGGCGCGGGTGACCGTCACCTACGAGGACAGCCCCGCCGTCTCCAAGGAGTGCACCGGCCCCGAGGTCGTCGACGGGCAGCCGTACGAGGTCACCGCCTCAGGCGGTCCCGTCCAGCAGGTCACCACGGCCGGCGACCCCGACCGCACGAAGGGCAAACCCGGTCCCGGGCGCTGGACCGGCCGCAGCTACGTGTTCACCGCAGGCGAGAACGAGCCGCTGCTCACGTTCACCTCCCGGGTCACCGACTCCCGCACCCACGTGACCTGTTCGCCGATGATCGCCCGCATCCGCGCGGTCGAGGTGCCGCCCGCCCTCGACAAGACCGTCGACAAGACGCGCCTCGGCACCTCGGAGGCGTACAAGGGCAACGAACGGGAGAGCACCCTCCACAACGCGGCGGCCGCCTGCAACGGCGAGAACGCCTGCGTCTTCCGCCCCGACACCCGGATGTCGTTCCGCTACTACGACGAGGCGCGGGTGGTCGGCGAGGCCTTCGTCAACTGCACCCGCAACACCCTGGAGCACAGCCGGGTCCTCTCGTACGCCGAGCGCAGCCACGACAGCATCGCCCAGACGTACGCCGACGCCGGCCTCGTGCTCAACGAGGTGGCCCGGCTGCCCACGAGCGGGGTGCGCGACGAGGACGAGAAGCGGGCCAAGGGGCGGCCGATGGCCGTGCAGTTCGCCCTCGCCTACGAGAAGGGGTGGCAGCGGCCGTGGCAGTGGTTCAGCAGCGACCAGCGGACGGTCGTGGAGCGGATCCAGCCCGGCGAGGTGAGCTGGATCGAGCTGCAACCGAGCCGTGAGCGGGTCGAGGGCTGGTTCGTGAGCAAGAAGGACGACTACCGGCTGCACGCCGTCGTCGACGGCCCCTCCCGGGCCGTGCCCGACCGGCTGCTCCAGCGCACCGGGCCCATGTCCGAGGCGGAGAAGCAGCGTTGTGCCGCCTCTCGGCCCATGACCACCACCCCGGTGGGCGCGGACGCCGCCGCGAGCTCCAGCGACAAGGGGCTCCTCACGATGCCCCCGCCGACGGCCCCGGGCGTCCGCGCCTCGGCCCGGAGCATGCCGCTGGGGTGACCTCGCACGGAACCGGAACCGGAGCCGGGACTTGAACCGGCCCCGCATCGAGGCGCTGCGCCCCTCACCCCGCCACGGCGGTGAGGCGGCGCAGCACCTCGTCGCGGCCCAGGGCCCGGGACACGGCGAAGAGGTCCGGGCTGCGGGTGGCGCCCGTGAGGGCGACCCGCAGGACGTTGGCGACCTGGCGCGGGGGGCCCGCCCAGCGGTCCGGGGCGCCGCGCCAGGCGGCGGTGTCCGGGGCGAAGCCGTGCCGGACGGCCAGCTCCCGGAGGCTCCCGTGCCACTCCTCGGGAGTGGCCGCGTCCAGGGCCTCCCCGGCGAAGCCGGCGGCGATGCCGCGCACGAGGTCGGGGGCGAGCCCGCCGTAGCGGTCGTCGGCGGCGGTCGGGGGCGTGCCGAAGAGCTCCGCGAAGAAGAAGCCGTAGCGGTCGCGGAAGCAGGACCAGCGTTCCAGGTCCTTGCGGGCGGGCGCGCCCTCCGGGCGGCCCACCGCGACGGCCGCCAGGGCGAGCCGCTCGTGGCGGGCGAGTACGGACGCGAGCTCCGGGTCGTACTCCTCCGCCCAGGCGAGGAGCTGCGCGTACAGCTCCGCCGGGGTGAGCGAGGCGATGAACTCCCGGCTCAGGGAGTGCAGTTTGGGCAGGTCGAGGAGGGGGCCCGAGGGCCGCATGCCGTCGAGCCGGACGGGGGCGGCGAGCGCGTCGGCCGTGGGGACGTCCATCAGCCGGATGTTGGCCAGGCCGCGCAGATAGTGCTGGACGGCGGCCGGCGGATAGCCGGCGGACAGGTAGTAGTCCACCGACGCCTCCGGGTCCTTGCGCTTGCTGAGCTTGCGGCGCGAGGCGCCCTCGGCCTTCATCAGCGGCGCCAGGTGCGCGTACGCGGGCGGCTCGAAGCCGAGCGCGGTGTGCAGCTGGAGGTGGACCGGGGTCGAGGAGAGCCACTCCTCGCCGCGCACGACGAGGGTCACCCGCATCAGGTGGTCGTCCACGACGTGTGCGAAGTGGTAGGTGGGCAGCGTCGGTTCGTCCCGCGAGGACTTGAGCAGCACGATGTCGTTGCCGTTGTCCCGCATGGTGACGGAGCTGCGGATGCGGTCGGCGAAGCGGACCCGGCCGGGGAACTCGTACGGGCAGCGGAACCGCACCACGTACGGCTCGCCCGACGCGATCCGGCGCGCCGCCTCCGCCGGGGCGAGCGTCCGGCACGGCGCCCAGCGGCCGTAGTAGCCCAGCGGGGACCGGCCCGCCCGCTGCTCCGCGCCGCTGCGGGCCAGCAACTCCTTGCCGCAGAAGCAGGGATAGGCGCGGTCCCGGCGCAGCAGCTCGCGCACATGGCTGAGGTAGACGTCCCGCCGCGCCGACTGGAGGTACGGGCCCCACGCGCCGCCACCGGCGGCGCCGCCCTCGTCGGGCGCGAGACCGAAGGCGCCGAGGAGCCGGGCGAACTCCTCGGCGGCGCCCTCGACCCGGCGCGCGCGGTCGGTGTCCTCGACGCGCAGCACGTGCACGCCGCCCGACTGGTGGGCGAGCGCCCGGGCGACGGCCGCCGTGTACAGGCCGCCGATGTGCAGATGTCCGGTGGGGCTCGGGGCGAACCGCGTCACCTCCGCGCCGTCCGGCAGGGCGCGCGGACCGAACCGGCGCTCCCAGTCGGCCGGTTCCGGCAGGTCGGGCGGGAACATCGCGTTGATGACGGACAGGTCGAGCACGGTGGACTCCCTCCTGGGGTTCCTCAAGTGATCCACCGTAGGCCGGTGACCGGCCGGATCGAGGGGCGCGGGAGCGGGAGGCTGCGGAACTCCGAACCCTCTCCGGTGGTGCGGGCCGTGCGGGCCGCACCCGGTCGGTAGCGTCCCGAGGACCGCTCCGTAGGACGTACGGAGCCGCACGACGAGGGGGATGCGATGGGCGGCACGCGCGCGGTGGCCCCGCTGGCGCTCGGCTCGTTCGCCGTCGGGACCGACGCCTACGCGATGGCGGGACTGCTCCCCGCCATGGGCGCGGACCTGGACGTCTCCGTGTCGCTGGCCGGGCAGTCCGTCACCGCCTTCACCCTCTGCTACGCACTGGCCGCGCCGCTGTTCTCGGCCGTACTCGCCCGCCGGGGCACCCGCACGCTCATCGTGGCCGCGCTGGTCGTCTTCGCCGTCGCCAACGCCGGGACCGCGCTGGCCGGTTCGTACGCCGCACTGCTCGGCACCCGGGCCCTCGCCGGCGCCGGAGCCGGCCTCTTCACCCCGGCGGCGGCGACCGCGGCCGTCGCGCTCGTCCCGCCCGAACGGCGCGGGCGGGCCCTCGGCCTGGTCCTGGGCGGAATGAGCGCGGGCACCGTCCTCGGGGTCCCGCTCGGACTGCTCGTCGCGGCCGGCTCCGGCTGGCGGGCCGCCCTGTGGCTGATCACCGGGCTCGGCCTGGTCGCGCTGCTCGGCGTCCTGGCGGCGCTCCCGGCGGTCCGGGGAGCCGCGGCGCCCGCGCTGCGGGCCCGGCTCGGCGCCCTCGCCCGGCCCGGGGTCTCGGTGGTCGTCGCCGTCACCTTCACCCAGACCGTGGCCAGCCTCGGGCTCTACACCTACCTGGAACCGGTCCTGCACCGGGTCGCCGGCGCGGGGAGCGCCGTCCCGTACCTGTGGGTGTGGGGGATCGGCGGGGTGTGCGGCAGCCTCCTCGCCGGCACGCTCGTCGACCGGACCGGGAAACCCGCGCGGCTCGCGGTCGCGCTGCTCGGCGCCCTCGGCGGGGCGCTGGCGCTGCTGCCGTGGACCGGAACCCTGCCGGGCCTCGTCCTGCTGCCCCTGCTCCTCTGGGGCGCCGTCGGCTGGGCGTTCGTCGTGCCGCAGCAGCACCGGCTGCTCGCCCGGGACGGCTCCGGGGGCTCCGCGGGCGCCGCAGCCGTCGGCCTCAACAGCTCCGCCACCTACCTCGGCGGCGCCGTCGGCTCCGCGCTCGGCGGCCTCGCCCTCGCCCACGGGCTCGACGCCCGCTGGCTCCCGCTCCCCGCCGCCGGGGTCGCGCTCGCGGGAGTCCTCCTCCACCTCACCGCGGCCCGGACCGTCGCCCGGCGCGACACCGGGCCCGGACCGCACCCCCCGGACGACGACGTCACCCACGGGGGCGGAGCCGCGGACGCGACCGCGGCCGAGCCCCTGGAAAGGAACACGCCATGAAATTCGGCGTCAATCTGCCCAACTACGGGCCCGAGGCCACCCCCGACGCCCTCGCCGACTGGGCGCTGCGGGTCGAGTCGATGGGCTACCACTACGCCATGGTCTCCGACCACGTGGCGCTCACCCCGGACGTCCAGCACCTGTTCCCCGCCCCGTTCTACGACCCCTTCGCGACCCTCGCCTGGCTCGCCGGGGTCACCAGGACCGTCGGACTCGGCACCACGGTGACGATCCTCCCGTACCGCCACCCCGTGCACACCGCCCGCGTCGCCGCCAACATCGACCGGTTCAGCAACGGCCGGCTCGTCTTCGGCGCGGCGGCCGGCTGGGCCGCCCGGGAGTTCGCCGTCCTCGACGTGCCGTACCGCAAGCGCGGCGCGATCAGCGACGAGTACCTCGCCGCGATCAAGGCCTGCTGGGCCGACGAGGTCGCCTCCTTCGACGGCGCCCACGTCTCCTTCCGCGAGGTGCACACCGGGCCGCTGCCCGTGCAGCGCCCCGGGCCGCCCGTCTGGGTCGGCGGGCACAGCTACGGCGCGCTGCGCAGGGCCGTCCGGCTCGGCGACGCCTGGCACCCCACCTCCGTCTCCGGGGACTGGCTGCTCGGCGTCGGGCTGCCCGCGCTCCGGCAGGTCGCCGAGGAACAGGAACGTCCCGTCCCCGCCGTCTGCCCCCGGATCAAACTCCGGGTCACCCCCCGGCCGCTGGGCCCCGGCCGCCTCCTCGGCGAGGGCACCCGGGCGCAGATCGCCGACGACCTCGGGCTGCTCCAGGACATCGGCGCGCGGGCCGTCGTCCTCGACCCCACCTACCCGGGCGACCGGCGCGAGGCGGGCCGCACCGCGCGGGACCTCGACGTCCTGGAGACACTGGTCAAGGAGGTCATCGACGTGGACGCCGGCTGCGTACGATGACCGAACGGCGGGAGCGGGAGGGGGTGCGGGACGTGGCCGATCCGGACCTGCGCAAGCTGCGCGTGCTGAGGGAGCTCAGCGAGCGCGGCACCGTCAGCGCTGCCGCCCAGGCGCTCCACCTCACCCCGCAGGCCGTCTCCCAGCAGATCAGCGCCCTCGGACGGGAGTTGGGCGTCCCGCTCACCGAACCGTCCGGACGCCGACTCCGGTTGACCGGCGCGGCGCGGATCGTGCTCCGGCACGCCGACGCCGTCTTCACCCAGGTCGAGCAGATGCGCGCGGAGCTCGCCGCCCACCGGAGCGGCGAGCGCGGCGAGGTGGCGGTGGCCGGCTTCTCCACCACCCTGTCGGCGCTCATCCTGCCCGCCGTGGCCCGACTGAGGGAGACCCGGCCGCTGCTGCGGACCTCGCTCGCCGAGGTCGATCCGCCGGAGAGCTTCTCCCTGCTGCACCGCGGCGAGACCGACGTCGTCATCTCCGCGGACACGACGAGCAATCCGGGCCCGGCGGGCGACGACGGCCGTCTCGACGGCCGGTTCCACCGGGTCGCGCTCTGCGCCGACCCCTTCGACATCGCCCTCCCCGCGGGCCACCGGCTCCTGGACAGTCCGCGCCTGCGGCTGGCCGACCTCGCCGACGAGACGTGGATCTTCGCCACCACCGGCATGTGCCACGACATCGGCGTGGCCGCGTGTACGGCGGCCGGGTTCACCCCGCAGGCCTCCCACGCCATCGGCGACTGGGACGCCACGCTCGCGGCGGTGCGGCTCGGCCTCGGGGTCGCGCTCGTGCCGCGCCTCGCCAAGCCGGCGCCGCGGCCCGAGGTGACGATCCGCGCGTTCAGCGAGCAGGCCCCGTCCCGCACGGTCTTCGCGGCCGTGCGCGAGGGCAGCCAGACCTCTCCGGAGATCGCCGCCGTCCTGGACGCGCTGCGCACCGTGGCCAGGGCGGCCGTCGCCGCCTGACCAGGCGGAACGCGATTCGCCACGGCTCGTGGAAGGTACCGTCCACGAGCCGTTGCTGGACCCGCCCGGCCGCCGCTGCGAGGCTCGTTGCCGTACCGCGGACCGCCGGGCGCGCGTCCCTCTGCCTCCTCCCTCACTCCTCTTCTCGTAGAGCGGGAAACACCCATGTCCAAAGCCACGTACACGCGGCTGGCCGCGCTGAGCCTGATCTGGGGCTCCGTCTTCCTGTGGATCAAGATCGCCGGGTACGGCTTCTCGCCCGTGCAGATGGTCCTCATCAGGCTCGCGCTCGGCGCCGTCGTCATCCTCGCCATCGGGTACGCCAAGGGGCTCCGGCTGCCCCGGGAAGCGGCGACCTGGGGTCACCTGACCGTCGCCGCACTGCTCGGCAACGCCGTGCCGTGGACCCTGTACGCCGAGGGCGAGATCGCCGGCTCCAGCAGCGTCGCCGCCGTGGTCAACGGCAGCGCGCCGATCTGGACCCTGGCCGCCGCCCTGCTGCTCGGCCAGGAGAAGAAGGTCTCGGGCCTCAAGGCGGGCGGGGTGCTGCTCGGCCTCGGCGGCACCGCGCTCATCGCCTCGCCCTGGAACTCGGCCTCGGCGGGCACCGGTTGGAGCATCCTCTGCTTCGTCCTCGGCTCGATCAGCTTCGGCGCCAGCTTCGCCTACATGGGCAGGTTCCTCGTCGGCCGGGGCGTTCCGCCCCTCATGCTGGCCGGTGGCCAGCTCGGCGCGGCCACGGTGCTGCTCCTGGTCGCCTTCCCGTTCCTCGGCCTCCAGACGATCACCTGGCGCACCGACTCGGTGGTCGCCGTCCTCGTCCTCGGCGTGGTGTGCACCGGCCTCGCCGCGCTGCTCAACTTCGAGCTGATCATCAAGGACGGGCCCACGGTGGCCTCCACCGTCACCTATCTGATGACCGCCGTGGCCGTGGTCCTCGGCGCGGTCGTGCTGAGCGAGCCGCTCGGCTGGACGGTGTGGCTCGGGGCGGTGGCGGTCCTCGCCGCCACCGGCCTCCTCCGGCGCAAGCCGAAGCCCGCCGCGGCCGCACCGGCTCCCGAGCCCGCCCCCGTGCCCACCGCAGCGGCGGCCGATTGACCGGACGCCGTCGAAATTCGGCAGCACAAGGCGATACCCGGCCGTTTTTCCGGCGGCCGGGCGGACGTCATTCCCTCGTCGGGCCCTCCCGCCGAATCACCCTCCGAATCCCCGTGAATGCCGGGCCGCCGACCGCAACATTGTGTTCATTCTTCGGGCCGGTAATGGGTGGTAGCGTCGGAAACGGAAACACCCGGCCTTTATGGGGGAGTCGTACGTGGCTTATGTGGTCGAACTCGTTTTCCGTGGCAATGAGACGGACCGGTTGAGTTTCGGAGAGGCGCACCGGACCTACTGGAAAAGGATGGCCGCGCGGGGCATCCTGCTCGGTGGCGGCCCCTGGCGGGACGGCACCGGCGAACTCCTCGTCTGTGAGGCCCCCGACCGCCGCACCCTCTTACGGGCGGTCTACGCCGACCCGTACGCGCAGGCCCAGGTGATCGGGGAGCTGCGGGTCCGCGAATGGAACGCGGTCATGGGGCACGTGGTGCTCGCCGGCCTGGAGCGCTCCACCGGCGGGGCCGGCACCCACGAGCGAATACGCGGGGGCGTCCCGGCGCCCGTCGCACCGATCGTCCCGGCACGCGCCCGTGAGGAGCTGACCGCCCACGAGCGCCGCATCGCCACGATGATGCTCGACGGCCTGACCAACAAGCAGATCGCCGAGTCCTTCACGGTGTCGACCCGGGCCGTGGAACTGCACATCACCCGGATCTACCGCAAGCTCGACATCCGCCGCCGCGCCCAACTGGCCGCCGCCATCGACCGGTTCGAAGCCGCGCTGGCCTGCTGACCGTCCTCTCCCGCTCCTCGCACCCACCCGCTCGCACGATGGGAGTCACCATGCCGCTGGTCGAGATCACCGTTCCCGAGGGCACCCTCTCCGAAGCCGCCGCCGGAGTCCTGCAGCAGCAGGTCGCCGACTCCGTGCTGACGGCCATGGAGCTGCCCCGCACCGACTTCTTCGCCGCCGCCACCTGGGTCTACGTCCGCGAGGCCGCCAAGGGCCTCGCGACCACCGGTGCCGGCACGCCCCCCGGCGTCCTGGTCGTGGTCACCCCGCTGGAGGGCTTCCTCACCCCCGAGCGGAACGAGGCGCTCTCCGCCGAGGTCACCGGCCTGGTCCGGGACGCCACGGGACCCGACACCGTCGTCTGGCTCGTCGTCCACGAGGTCCCGGAGGGGAACTGGGCCGTGAACGGCGCACTGACCCGCCGCGCGAAGATCGACGAGTTCGTCGCCGAGGCCGCCCGGGCCCGCTGAATTCCGTTTTCACGGCCCGCTTCGGCATATCCGGCGCCGCACCGTATCGACGGTGCGGCGCCTTCCGTATTTCCGCATTCCCGGCCCGGGGCGGGTGCGGAATCCCGTATCGATGGGCAGGCCTTTCCGGCCGTACGGTCGTGTCATCGACAACGACGGACGGGAGGGACTCGTTCATGGCTCTGCATTCGGCGCCGCGACTCGGCGTGGTGGTTCCCTCGGGAAATGCCGCGGCCGAACCCGAGATCGGCAGTCTCGTCAGCCCCGCATTCAACGTGCACACCTCGCGATTTCCGGTACTCCCCGGAAAGGACCTGCGCGGCCGCCTGGAGAAGTACAACGACGTGCTTCCCGAAGTACTCGGGAATTTCGGCGGACTGCGCCTCGACGCGGCCGTCGTCTCCTGCACCGGATCCCACTACCTCCTCACCCCGGACGGCGACCGGGCGCTCTGCGCGGAACTCTCCGAGCGGATCGGAGCGCCCGTACGGTCCGCCGCGCTGGCCATCCTCGACACCGTGCGGGCCCTGGGCACCGAGCGGCTGGTCCTGATCTCCCCGTACGAGCCCTGGCTCACCGAACTGTCCCGGGCCTACTGGGAGTCGGCCGGACTCGCGGTCGACCGGGTCGTCAAGATCCGGGCCGGCGCCCGCTTCTCCCCGTACGACGTGACCACCGACGAACTCGTCGCACAGGTCCGGGAGGCCGAACTGCCCGAGGACGCCGTGCTGCTGTTCACCGGCACCGGCATGTTCACCTTCGACGCACTGGCCGAACTCGGCCGGGACGGCGGGCACACCCTCCTCACCTCCAACCTGGCGAGCGCCTGGTGGGCCCGGGACACCCTCGGGCTCCCGGCGGAGGGCCCGGACGCCCACCCGCTGCTCCGCCGGCTCGCCGAGCGGACCGGGGCCCGTACCGGGGCCCGTACGGATTCCCGTACCGGGACCCGGGCCGGTGCCTCCGGCGCGGCCCCGGTCGCCGTGGCGACGCCGTGACGGGCAGGCCCGGCCGCGACGCCGTGACCGGCCGGCCCGGTCCGGCGGAAGCGCCCGTCGCACCCGGTGGGCCCGTCGCACCCGGTGGGCCCGTCGCACCCGGTGGGCCCGTCGCACCCGGTGGGCCCGCCGCGCCCGAAGGCGGCCGTGCCGGAGCCCTCGCGCAGGTCGCCGTCGTCGGAGCCGGCCCGGTGGGGCTCACCGCAGCGCTCGTCCTGGCCCGGTCCGGGATACCGGTGACCGTGTTCGAGGCGCGGGAGGAGCCGGCCACCGAGTCGCGCGCCTCCACCTTCCACCCGGCCACCCTCGACCTCCTCGACGAACTCGGCGTCGCGGCGGCCCTGCGCCGCCAGGGCCGTACCGTCGACCGCGTCCAGTGGCGCGACCTGGACGGCGGGGTCCACGCGGAGCTCGACTACGCGGTGCTCGCCGGGCACACCGGCCACCCGTACCGGCTCCACGTCGAACAGGCCAGGCTCACCCCGCTGCTGCTCGCCGAACTGACCGCCACCGGCCTCGCCGACGTGCGTTTCGGGGCCACCGTCACCGGCGCGGAGGAGACCGGCCGCGGGGTGCGGCTGCGCGCCGAGGACGCGACCGGACGGGTCACCCGCACCGACCACCCGTACGTCCTGGCGGCCGACGGGAGCCGCAGCCGGCTGCGCGAGCTCGCCGGGCTCCCGGGGACGGCAGAGGAGTACCCGGACTACGCGCTCCGGGTGGTCACCGACACCCCGCTCGACGAACTGGTGCCGGGACTGGCCCCGTTGGCGTACGTCCGCGACCCGCGGGCCTCGTACAGCGTGCTCGGGATGCCCGACCACTGGCGGCTGATCTTCCGGATCCCGCGCGGCACCGAGCGGGACGAGGTGCTCGACCCGGACGCCGTACGGGCCCGGGTCGCGCAGGCCCTGCCGGGCGCCGCCGGGCGGGCCGTACGGGTCGCCGACGCGCACACCTACCGCCTCGCCCGGTTCCTGCTGCCCCGCTACCGGGCCGGCCGGGTGCTGTTCGCCGGCGACGCGGCCCATCTGACCTCCACCGCGGGCGGCATGAACATGAACTGCGGGCTGCACGACGCGGTGGACACCGGCCGGGCCCTCGCCGCCGTCCTGCGCGGCGAGCCCGGCGGCGAGGCCCTCCTCGACGAGGCCCTGGAGCGGCGGCGCACCGTCGTCGAGTCGGCGGTCATCCCGCGCAGCGAGGCCCGTACCGCCGGCCTCGCCGACCCCCGGGAACTCCCCGCCGGGCTCGCCTCCCTGCGCCGCACCGCCGCCGACCCCCGCGCCGCCACCGACTACCTGATCAAGGCATCACTTCTCGACGTCGCACCACGACCCCTGAAAGGTGACGCACATGCGGATCTGGTTTCACAAGCACACCGTTGAGGGACGCCTGCCGCTGCTCGACCAGTGGTACCGGGAACACCTCGACGCCATCGCCGCACCCGGCACCACCGTCGACATCAAGACCCTCCCCGCCGACACGTACCCCGACCGCACCCCGTTCGGCCTGGTCGGCCACCACTCCGCCCAGGTCCTCTTCAGCCGGCACTTCTCCGAGTCCGCGCTCGTCGCGGAGCGGGAGGGCTACGACGCCTGGGTGATCGCCGCCGGCCAGGACCCCGGCCTGCGCGACGCCCGCCACCTCGCCTCCATCCCGACCCTCGGCTACGGCGAGACGGCGTTCTTCCTCTCCGCGCTCACCGGGCAGCGCTTCGGCGTCCTCGGCTTCATGCCGCCCCTGGAGGAGCCCATCCGGGCCAACATCCGCCACTACCGCCTGGAGTCCTCGCTCAGCTCCTACGAGGTCGTCCCCGGCGGCTGGGACTCCGTCCACCGCTCCCTCGAAGGCGACTTCGACGAGTTCGTCGAGGTGTACTCGGCCGCCGCCGAGCGGGCCGCCCGCGCCGGCGCCGAGGTCATCATCCCCGCCGAGGGCATCCCCAACGAGATCCTCTGGCACCTCGGCATCCACGAGCTCCACGGCCTGCCCGTCATCGACCCCGCCGGCCTCGCCGTCAAGCTCGCCGAGACCCTCGTCCAGCTCGGCGAACTGAAGCTCTTCCAGCGCAGCGGCCACGGCTACTGGTTCAGCCGTCCCGAGGAGCCCGTCGCCAAGCACCTGGAGCAGGTCTTCCTCGGCGAGGCCCTCTAGGAGATGCCGTGTCCCCGCAAGCAGCCCCTCCCGCTCCGCTCGCCGCCACGCCCTCGAAGGAGTCACGCCCATGACGCACGACGCCTACGGCCGCAACACCGCCGCCACCGACCCCGCCGCCCCCTACTACCGCCCCCGCCGGCTGCGCCGCACGCCCGCGCTGCGCCGCTTCGCCGCCGAGACCAGGGTCGGCCCCGCCAACCTCGTCCAGCCCCTGTTCCTCCGCGAGGGCCTCACCGAGCCGCGTGAGATCCCCTCCATGCCGGGCGTCTTCCAGCACACCCGCGACACCCTCCGCAAGGCGGCCGCCGAGGCCGTCGCCAACGGGGTCGGCGGACTCATCCTCTTCGGCATCCCCGAGCACAAGGACCCCACCGGCACCGGCGCCGTCGACCCCGACGGCATCCTCCAGGTCGCCCTGCGCGACGTCGTCGCCGAGGTCGGCGACTCCACGGTGATCATCGGCGACATCAACCTCGACGAGTACACCGACCACGGCCACACCGGCGTCCTGGACGCGCACGGAGACGTCGACAACGACGCCAGCATCGAGCTGTACGCCCGGGCAGCCGTCGTCCAGGCCGACGCCGGCGCCCAGATCGTCGCCCCCAGCGGCATGATGGACGGCCAGGTCCGCCGCATCCGCGAGGCCCTCGACCGGGCCGGCCACCAGTCCGTGGCCATCCTCGGCTACTCCGCCAAGTACGCCTCGCACTTCTACGGACCCTTCCGCGACGCCGTCGAGTCCACCCTGCGCGGCGACCGCAAGGGCTACCAGCAGTTCCCCGGCAACATCCGCGAATCCCTCCTGGAGGTGTCGCTGGACGTCGCCGAGGGCGCCGACCTCGTCATGGTGAAGCCCGCGCTCGCCTACCTCGACATCGTCCGGCTCATCGCCGACCACGTACAGGTGCCCGTCGCCGCCTACCAGGTCTCCGGCGAGTACTCCATGGTCGAGGCCGCCGCCGCCAAGGGCTGGATCGACCGCGACCAGGTCGTCCGCGAGAGCCTCGCCTCCATCCACCGCGCCGGCGCCACGCAGATCATCACCTACTGGGCCTCCGAGTTCGCCCAGAGCCTGGACCGGTGACCCGGTGACCTCGTCCGCCACCATGCTGGTCCTCGGCATCAGCCACGCCAGCGCCCCGCTCGACCTCCTGGAGAGACTCGCCGGCACCGACCGGCCCGCCGAGGACCTCGTCTCCGACGCGACCTCGGTCGACGGCATCGACGCCGCCGTCGTCGTCTCCACCTGCAACCGCCTGGAGATCTACGCCGAGACCCGCGGCGGCCCCTCGGGACCCGGCGACCTCGGCGACCTCGGCGAACTCTTCGCCCAGCACACCGGCGTCGACCGCGAGGAGATCGCCCCGCACCTCTACAGCCACCACGCCGACGGAGCCGTACGCCACCTCTTCGCCGTCGCCTCCGGACTCGAATCGGTCGTCGTCGGCGAGGACCAGATCCTCGGCCAGGTGAAACTCGGCCTCGAACGGTCCCAGCGGCTCGACCGGACCGGCCGGGTCCTCGCCAAGGCCGTCCAGACCGCCCTGCGCGTCGGCAAGCGGGCCCGCAACGAGACGGGACTCAACGAGGCCGGCCGCTCGCTCGCCACCGCCGGACTCGGCTTCTTCGAACGGCAGGTCGGCTCGCTGCACGGCAAGACCGCCCTGGTCATCGGCGCCGGCGCCTTCGCCGGGGTCGTCGTCGCCGCGCTGCGCCGCTCCGGCCTCGACCGGGTGCACGTCGCCAACCGCACCCCGGACAAGGCCCAGCGCCTCGCCGACACCACCGGGGGAGCGGGCTACGGCCTGGAGGACGTACCCCGGCTGCTCACCGAGGTCGACGTGGTCGTCGGCGCCACCGCCGCCACCGGCCACCTCGTCACCGCCCGGCAGGTCGAAGAGGCGCTCGCCGCCCGCGACGGCCGCGAGCTGTTCCTGCTCGACCTGTCGCTGCCGCACAACATCGCGCCCGGAGCGGCGGAACTGCCCGGCGTCACCTTCGTCGACCTGCGCAGGATCGCGGAGGAGGGCCAGGAGGACGAGATCTCGGCGGCCAGCGTCCAGGCCGCGCACGAACTGATCGACGCGGAGGTCGAGCAGTTCCGCACCGGCCTCCGCCTCGCCGGGGCCAAGCCGGTCCTCACCGCGCTCCGCACCGCCGCCACCGAGGCGGCGGAGGCCGAACTCGACCGGCTCGCGCGCCGCCTCGAAGGGCTCGACGGCGCCGCGCGCCAGGAGATCGGCCGCAGTGTCCGGCGGATCGTCGACAAGGCACTGCACCAACCGACCGTCCTCGTCAGGGAACTGGCCGCCGATCCCGACGGAGCCCGGCACATCGCCGCCTTCACCCGCCTCTTCGCCGCCGCCGAAGGCGGTGGTGGAGGCGGAGGCGGAGGTGGTGGCGACGGCACCGATGCCACGAACACCACGAACACCACGGACAACAAGAGCGACAAGAAGATCGAGGCCATCGCATGAGTGACATCTCGGCCCTCTGGGAAGCCGAATCCATCGCCGTCATCGGCGCCAGCGAGCGCCCCGGCGCCCTGGGCCGCAAGCCGCTCGACTACCTCCTCCGGTACGGCTACAAGGGCCGCATCCTGCCGGTGAACCCGCGCTCCCCGGAGATCCTCGGCGTCCCCGCGTACCCCAGCGTCAAGGACGCCCCCGGCCCCGTCGACCTGGCGCTGATCATGGTCTCCGCCGAGCGGGTCCCCGGCGCCGTCGACGACTGCGTGGCCGCCGGCGTCAAGCTCGCCGTCATCGCCTCCTCCGGCTTCGCCGAGACCGGCGAGGACGGGGCCCGCCTCCAGGCCGACGTCGTCGCCAGGGCCCGCGCCGGGGGCCTGCGGATCATCGGCCCCAACTGCATCGGGGCCGTCGGCTACGAGAACCGGGTCCTCGCCACCTTCAGCCCCCTCTTCGGCGCCGAGTCCGTGCCCTTCGAGCCCGGCACCCTCGCCTTCGTCAGCCAGAGCGGCGCCCTCGGCTTCGGCGCCGCCAGCCTCGCCCTGGAACGCGGCCTGCGCCCCGGCTGGGTCGTCAGCACCGGCAACGACGCCGACGTCACCGCACTCGAAGTCCTCCGCGAACTCGCCGCCGTCCCCGAGGTCACCGGCCTCCTCGGCTACCTGGAGGACACCCCGGACATCGGCACCCTCCGCGCCCTGGCGGGCTCCGGCAAGCCCGTCGCCCTCCTCAAGTCGGGCCGTACGGAGGCCGGCGGCCGCGCCGCCGCCTCGCACACCGGCGCCCTCGCCACCGACGACCGGGTCCTGGACGCCGCCCTGCGCGGCCTCGGCATCGTCCGCGTCGACGACATCGACGAACTCCTCGACGTGGCCCGGGTCTTCGAGTCGGAGCGGCGGCCCACCGGCAACCGCGTCGCCGTCGTCACCACCTCCGGCGGCTCCGGCATCCTCGCCGCCGACGCCGTCGAGGCCCACGGCCTGGAACTCAGCGCCCTCGAACCCCGCAGCAAGGAGGCGCTCGCCGAGATCGTCCCCGCCTTCGGGGCCATCGACAACCCGGTCGACATCACGGCCACGGTCCTCAGCGACCCCTCGCTCTTCGACCGCTCCCTGGACGTCCTCATAGCCGACGACACCGTCGACATCATCGTCGCCGCCTTCTGCGTGATGGCCGGCCCCGACGTGGAGAAGGCCGTCAACGCCCTCTCCCGGGCCGCCGAGAAGGGCGGCAAGCCCATCCTCGTGGCCCGCACCGGCGCCGACTTCCTCGCCCCCGACGCCCCCCGCGACCTGCGCGAGGCCGGACTCCCCGAGTACCCCACGCCGGCCCGCGCCCTGCGCGCCGCCGCCGCCCTCTGGGAGGTCAGCCGCCCCCGTACGCTGCCGGACGCCCCGCGCCCCGGGACCGTCCCCGGCCCGGGCGCCGAGGCCACGGAACCCGAGCTCAAGCGACTCCTCGCCGAGGCCGGCATCGCCGTGCCGAAGGGCCGGATCGCCGGATCCGCCGAGGACGCCGCGCGCGCCGTGACCGAGGCCGGCGGTACGGCGGTGCTCAAGGCCGTCGTCCCCGGCCTCCTCCACAAGACCGAGGCCGGCGGGGTCGAGATCGGCGTCACCGCCGACACCGCACCGGAGGCGTACGCGCGGCTCGCCGAGCTCGGCGGCCAGGTGCTCGTCGAGGAACTCGTCGGCGAGGGAGTGGAGTTGATCGTCGGCGTCCACACCACCGACCTGGGCCCCGTACTGACCGCCGGACTCGGCGGGATCTTCACCGAGGTCCTCGACGACGTCGGCCACCGCCTCCTGCCGCTGGCCCCCGGAGAGGGCGCCGAGCTCCTCGCCGGACTGCGCGGCGCGAAGATCCTCGCCGGCGCGCGGGGCCGGGCCGCCGCCGACGTGGAGGCCGCCGCCGCACTCCTGCACGGCGTCGGCGAACTCGTCCAGGACTGGCCCGCCGGCTTCGCCCTCGACCTCAACCCGGTCCGCGTCCTGCCGGACGGCGCCGTCGTCCTGGACGCGGCGCTCACCTTCGACTCCCCCGAGGAGGCCGGCCGATGAGCGGCGCGGAGACCCGCAGCAAGGCGCTCTTCGAGCGGGCCCGCAAGGTCACCCCCGGCGGCGTCAACTCCCCGGTCCGCGCCTTCGGCGCCGTCGGCGGCACCCCGCGCTTCATCGCCTCGGCCCAGGGCCCGTACCTCACCGACAGCGACGGCAACGAGTACGTCGACCTCATCTGCTCCTGGGGCCCGATGATCCTCGGCCACCGGCACCCGGCCGTCGTCGAGGCCGTCACCCGGTCCCTGGAGAACGGCACCTCCTTCGGGGCGCCGTCCACCGGAGAGGTCGAACTCGCCGAGGAGATCGTCGACCGGGTCGCGCCCGTCGAACAGGTGCGGCTCGTCAGCTCCGGCACCGAGGCGACGATGTCGGCGATCCGCCTGGCCCGCGGCTTCACCGGACGCGGCAAGATCGTGAAGTTCGCCGGCTGCTACCACGGCCACGTCGACGCCCTCCTCGCCTCGGCCGGCTCCGGTCTCGCCACCTTCGCGCTGCCCGACACCCCCGGCGTCACCGGCGCCCAGGCGAGCGACACCGTCGTCCTGCCCTACAACGACCTGGCCGCCGTCGAGAAGGTCTTCGCCGAGATCGGCGACGAGATCGCCGCCGTGATCACGGAGGCCGCCCCGGGCAACATGGGCGCCGTCCCGCCCCTGCCCGGCTTCAACGCCGGCCTCAAGGAGATCGCCTCCCGCCACGGCGCGCTGTTCCTCTCCGACGAGGTCATGACCGGCTTCCGGGCCAGCCGCTCCGGCTGGTACGGCCGGGACGGCGTCGCCCCCGACCTGCTCACCTTCGGCAAGGTCATGGGCGGCGGCTTCCCGGCGGCGGCCTTCGGCGGCCGCGCGGACGTCATGGCCCACCTCGCCCCCGCCGGACCCGTCTACCAGGCCGGCACCCTCTCGGGGAACCCGGTCGCCACCGCCGCCGGCCTCGCCACCCTCCGGCACACCACCCCCGAGGTGTACGCGCGGCTCGACCACGTCTCGGACACCATCGGCCGAGAGGTCTCCGCCGCCCTCGCCAAGGAGGGCGTCGCGCACCGGCTCCAGTACTCCGGCACCATGTTCTCGGTCTTCTTCACCGAGGACGAGGTCGTCGACTTCGAGGGCGTCCGCGCCACCGAGTCGTACCGCTACGCGCCGTTCTTCCACGAACTGCTCCGGCGCGGCGTCTACCTGCCGCCCTCGCCCTTCGAGGCCTGGTTCGTCTCCGCCGCGCACGACGACCGCGCCGTGAGCCGCGTCGTCGAGGCGCTCCCGGCCGCCGCGGCCGCCGCAGGCGCGCGCGGCGGCCCTGGAGACCTGCGGTTCGCACGGGTGGGGCATCGCCTCCGTGGCTCGGTCCTCGGAC
>NZ_JBHJQI010000139.1:0-24097 GCF_042262805.1 Streptomyces sp. NPDC056361 | reverse complement strand
GGAGCCTAGACGCCGAAAGCCGCCGGATAGACGAGGGTGCCCGCCGGAACCGGCACGGAGTCGTCCACGACGAGCGCCATCATCGCCTCGTCCGGGGCCTCGAAACCTGGCTTGATTCCATACTCGGACGCCCGTACGAACCCGAACCGCGGGTAGTACTCCGGATGGCCCAGGACGAGCACGAGCGGCTCGCCCCGCAGCCGGGCCGCGTCGAGCACCGCCCGGACGACGGCCTGGCCGGCCCCCGTCCGCTGGTACGCCGGCGCCACCGACACCGGCGCGAGCGCCGCCGCGGGGGCACCGCCCACCCGGCACCGGGTGATCAGCGCGTGCGCCGCGACCGTGCCGTCCGGTGCCTCGGCCACGTACGACAGGCCGGGCAGCCAGGCGTCGGCGTCGAGCCGGAGCGCCTCGACCAGATCGGCCTCGGTCGCGGAGGGCGCGGCCTCCGAACCGAAGGCCGTCGCCACGACCCGGCGGATCGCCGCCACGTCGCCGTCGGTCTCCGTGCGGGTCCGCCAGCGCGGATCCGCGGGCCGCAGGACGAAGCCCGCGTAGCCGTAGTCGGAGCCGTGCTCGCGCCGCAGCGCGATCTCGGCGCGGGCCCCCGCCACCGCCTCGGCCATGCCGGGCACGGCGGTGTCCGCCGCGTCGGCGTGGGCGGCGAGCGGGACGTAGTACTCGTCCCAGTCGCTCTCGGGCTGCGGGACGGTGCCCAGGACGTGGTAGCCGGCCTCGACCGCCGCCGCCGCGTTCTCGCCGACGGTACGGAGCCGGTAGTGGTCCTCCCAGAAGGCGCGGGCCGCCGGGCCCGGCTCGCCGGTGGTCCAGACGCACTCGGTGAGGACCAGCGTGCCGCCGGGAGCGAGCAGCCTGCGCCACTCGGCCAGCGCCCGGTCGAAGCCGAGGACGAAGACCGAGCTCTCGGCCCAGACCAGGTCGAAGGAGCCGTCCGGGAACGGCAGCGCGCCCATGTCGGCGCGCAGGGTGTGGATCGAGCCGTCGAGCCCGCGGGCCGCGGCGCTCGCGCGCAGCTCGGCGAGGAACGGTTCGTGGGTGTCGACGGCCGTCACCTCGGCGCCCGCCTCGGCGGCCAGGAGCAGCGCGCTGCGGCCCGGGCCGCAGCCCAGGTCGAGGACGCGCGGACGCTCCGGAAGCGGCCCGGAGAGCGCGAGGAGCCGACGGGTGGTGGCGTCGGAGCCGGGGCCCTGCCGCGGCAGGCCGTGGTGCAGGGCGAAGAAGGAGTCGTGCAGAGCGTTGTCGGACAACGTGGGAATCCCTTGGTGAAAGGGTCCCGGCCGACGACGTGACGGACCGGTGGGAGTACCGGGATCAGGTCAGCCGGAGACCCGGAAGCTGAAGCTGGACCGGGCGCTGCCGCACTGGGCAGCCTCCATCGCGACGGTCATCAACCTCAGCTCCTCTCCCCACGTGTTCGTACGAAAAGACTAACAGGCGGTGCCGCTCAGAGGCAGAGCTTCGCCTCGTGCTCCGCGTGGCCCACCGGCTCCAGCTGGAAGGTGCAGTGCTCCACGTCGAAGTGCGACCCCAGGCATCCCTGGAGCGCGTGCAGCATCTTCTCGTGGCCCACCGAGTCCAGCGCTCCCTGGTCCACCACCACGTGCGCCGAGAGCACCGGCATCCCCGAGGTGATCGTCCACGCGTGCAGGTCGTGCACGCCCTCCACCCCCGGCAGGGCCAGGATGTGCGCCCGCACCTCCGCCATGTCGACGCCCTTGGGCGCCGCCTCCAGGAGGACGTCGAGGGTCTCGCGCAGCAGCTTGAGCGTCCGGGGGACGATCATCAGGCCGATCACGATCGAGGCGATCGGGTCGGCGTACTGCCAGCCGGTGGCCAGGATGATCCCGGCCGCGACGATCACGGTGACCGAGCCCAGCGCGTCCGCGAGCACCTCCAGATACGCCCCGCGCACGTTGAGGCTCTCCTTCTGGCCCCGTACGAGCAGGGACAGCGAGATCATGTTGGCCACCAGACCGACCACCGCGAAGGCGATCGTCAGGCCGCCCTTGGTCTCGGCCGGCTCCAGGAACCGCTGGATCGCCTCGTACAGCACGTAGCCGCCGACGACGAGCAGCAGCAGGCAGTTGGCCAGCGCGGCCAGGATCTCCGCCCGGGCGAACCCGAAGGTGCGGTTGCCGGACGGCGGCCGGTTGGCGAAGTGGATCGCGAGCAGCGCCATCGCGAGGCCGACCGCGTCCGTCGCCATGTGCGCCGCGTCGGCGATCAGCGCGAGCGAGTCGGCGACCAGACCGCCGATGATCTCGATCACCATCACGGAGAGCGTGATGCCGAGTGCGATCCGCAGTCGGTTCCTGTAGGCGGCACCCGCGGTGCCCGTCGGGGGCGGGCCCCCGTGGCTGTGCCCGTGGTCGTGTCCAGCCCCCATGACATGGCCTCCCGGTCGTGTCGTCCGTTGTGCGCCCGATGGTTCCCGGTTGGCAAGTGAACTACGGGTGGGGGGTATGTGCAACACGGTACTGAACACCGTTGTCATATGCTCTGACCTGCGGTTATTCGAAGCGGACCGGTCACGGTCCGCACCGCCCCCGGGCCGCTCCGCGACCAGCGGCCGAGCGCGGTTTGTGAGGTGGGCCACCGATCGCCCATGATGATCACCGCCGCACGGGCGCACGCGTACGGCCACGGGTGGGCCCGGGGGAGTCCGGCCCGCGAAGCCTCGGTGAACTCGGGTTCCCGTTCATCCGATAGCCTCAGCCGACGTGTCGCCGCCCGGTGCAGGGCGGCACCGCCGCGCCCGGGGCCGCCATGAGCCCCGCCGGCCCTCCGTCAGCTCCAAGGAGTGAGTTCGTCTGTCGACCGCCATCCTCACCGGCCCGCCGGCACCCGGATCCTCGCTCGACGGAGATCTGCGGTCGCTCGGCTTCGACGTCCGGATCGCCTCCGACGCCGAGGAGACCGGCGCCCTGCTGGCCACCGTCCCGGCGGGTGAGCGCGTCGCGCTCGTCGACCCCCGCTTCGTCGGCCACGTGCACGCGCTGCGCCTCGCCCTCACCGACCCCCGGTTCCCGGCCGCGGCCGTGTCCGGCGCGCTCACCGCGCAGAGCGCGGCCCGCCCGGCGCTCGCCCGCGCGCTGACCGAGGTCTCGAAGACGTCCGCCGCCCCCGGCGCCGGCACCCTCACCGACGACCTCACCGGCACGCTCGCCGAGGCCCTCGACGCCGACGGCGTCGCCGTGCACCGGCCCGCGCTCGGCACCCTCGTCGCCACCGTGCCCACCGACGCCGAGGCCCGCCACCAGGCGCGCGCCGCCGTCGACGCCGTCGACGACGAGGCCGTCCGCCTGCGCACGGCGGTCAAGGCCCACGACGGCTTCTTCACCACCTTCTTCATCAGCACGTACTCGCGCTACATCGCCCGCTGGTGCGCGCGGCGCGGACTGACCCCCAACCAGGTCACCACCGCCTCGCTGCTCACCGCCCTGATCGCGGCCGGCTGCGCGGCGACCGGCGAGCGCGCCGGCTACATCGCCTCCGGCGTCCTGCTCATCGTCTCCTTCGTCCTCGACTGCGCCGACGGCCAGCTCGCCCGCTACGCGCTGAAGTACTCGACGCTGGGCGCCTGGCTCGACGCCACCTTCGACCGCGCCAAGGAGTACGCCTTCTACGCGGGCCTCGCCCTCGGCGCCGCCCGCAACGGCGACGACGTCTGGGCGCTCGCGCTCGGCGCGATGATCCTGATGACCTGCCGGCACGTCGTGGACTTCTCGTTCAACGAGGCCAACCACGACGCCACGGCCAACACCAGCCCCACCGCGGCCCTCTCCGACCGGCTCGACAGCGTCGGCTGGACCGTCTGGGCCCGCCGCATGATCATCCTGCCGATCGGCGAGCGCTGGGCCATGATCGCCGTCCTCATCGCCGTGACCGACCCCCGGATCGTCTTCTGGGCGCTGATCATCGGCGGCTCCTTCGGCGCCTGCTACACCACCGCCGGGCGGGTGCTGCGCTCCCTGACCCGCAAGGCGAAGCGGACCGACCGCGCCGCCCAGGCGCTGGCGGACCTCGCGGACTCGGGGCCGATCGCCGAGACCCTCGCGCGGCTCCGCACCCGCGACGCCCGCCGCTACGCGAGCACGCCGCTGCTCGCGGCCCTCGGCGCGGTGGCCGTGCTGGGCTCGGCCCTCGTCCAGGGTGACCCGTGGGTCGCGGTGAGCGGCGCCGTCGCCTACGCGCTGCTCTCCGGACTCGCCGTCTCCCAGCCCCTCAAGGGCCCCCTCGACTGGCTCCTCCCCCCGCTCTTCCGCGCCGCCGAGTACGGCACGGTCCTGATCCTCGCCGCGCGCTCCGACGCCGCCCAGGCGCTCCCCGCCGCATTCGGGCTGGTCGCGGCGGTCGCCTACCATCACTACGACACGGTGTACCGCATTCGCGGCGGCACCGGCGCGCCGCCCGCGTGGCTGGTGCGCGTCACCGGCGGACACGAGGGGCGCACGCTCCTCGTGACCGTCCTCGCCGCCCTGCTGGCGGACCGCGGTGACGACTTCACCCTGGCACTGACCGCCCTCGCGGTCGCCGTCGCGCTCGTGGTGCTCGTGGAGTCCATCCGCTTCTGGGTCTCCTCCGGAGCACCCGCCGTTCACGACGAAGGAGAAACAGCATGATCGGCCTCGTACTCGCAGCCGGTGCCGGACGGCGTCTGCGCCCCTACACGGACACCCTCCCGAAGGCCCTCGTGCCCGTCGACGGCGAGACCACGATCCTCGACCTCACGCTGAAGAACTTCGCCGAGATCGGCCTCACCGAGGTCGCGATCGTCGTCGGCTACCGCAAGGAGGCCGTCTACGACCGCAAGGACGCCCTCGAGGCGAAGTACGGCCTCAAGATCACCCTCGTCGACAACGACAAGGCCGAGGAGTGGAACAACGCCTACTCCCTGTGGTGCGCGCGCGAGGAGCTCAAGCGCGGTGTGATCCTCGCCAACGGCGACACCGTCCACCCGGTCTCGGTCGAGAAGACCCTCCTCGCGGCCCGCGGCAACGGCCAGAAGATCATCCTCGCCCTCGACACGGTGAAGAACCTCGCCGACGAGGAGATGAAGGTCATCACCGCCGAGGACAAGGGCGTCCAGCGCATCACCAAGCTGATGGACCCGGCGACCGCCACCGGCGAGTACATCGGCGTCACGCTGATCGAGGCCGAGGCCGCCGAGGAGCTCGCCGACGCCCTCAAGGCCACCTTCGAGCGCGACCCCGACCTGTACTACGAGGACGGCTACCAGGAGCTGGTCAACCGCGGCTTCACCGTCGACGTGGCCCCCATCGGCGACGTCAAGTGGGTCGAGATCGACAACCACGACGACCTCGCGAAGGGCCGTGAGATCGCGTGCCAGTACTGACCCGGCTGATCCCCTCGCCGGTCGTCGTCGACATCCGCAGGGGAGCGCTGGACGACCTGTCCGCGCTCCTCGCGGACCAGCGGATCTCCAGCAACGGCAAGATCGCCGTCGCCATCAGCGGCGGCTCGGGCCTGAAGCTGCGTGACCACTTCGCCCCCGAGCTGCCGGGTGCCGACTGGTACCCGGTCTCGGGCGGCACGATCGACGAGGCCGTCAAGCTCGCCGACGCCATGCGCGGCAAGCGGTACGACGCCGTGGTCGCCCTCGGCGGCGGCAAGATCATCGACGTGACGAAGTACGCGGCGGCCCGGGTCGGGCTGCCGCTGGTGGCCATCGCCACCAACCTGTCGCACGACGGCATCTGCTCGCCGATCTCCACCCTGGACAACGACAACGGCCGCGGCTCCTACGGCGTGCCGACCCCGATCGCGCTGGTCATCGACCTCGACGTGATCCGGGACGCCCCGGTCCGCTACGTCCGCTCCGGCATCGGCGACGCGATCTCCAACCTCTCCGCCATCGCGGACTGGGAGCTCTCCCACCGCGAGACCGGCGAGCCCGTCGACGGCCTGGCCGCCGCGATGGCCCGCAGCGCCGGCGAGGCCGTGCTCCGCCACCCCGGCGGGGTGGGCGACGACGACTTCCTCGTCACCCTCTCCGAGGGCCTGGTGATGTCCGGCATCGCCATGTCGATCAGCGGGGACAGCCGCCCCTCCTCGGGCGCCTGCCACGAGATCAGCCACGCCTTCGACCTGCTCTTCCCGGCCCGCGCCGCCAGCCACGGCGAGCAGTGCGGCCTCGGAGCGGCCTTCGCGATGCACCTGCGCGGCGCGCCCGACGCCTCCGCGCTGATGGTCGACACCCTGCGCCGGCACGGACTGCCCGTCCGGCCGGAGGAGATGGGCTTCACCGTGGACGAGTTCGTCCAGGCGGTGTCCTTCGCCCCGCAGACCCGGCCGGGCCGCTTCACCATCCTCGAACACCTCGACCTGTCCGACGACGACATCAGGGACGCGTACGCCGACTATGCAAAAGCCATCGGTAGCTGAGCTCCGACCGGTCGTCCACCCGCCCGGTGTGAAGGACCGGCGGAGCGGCGAGCACTGGGGCGGCCGCCTGTACATGCGGGAGATCTCGCTCAGGATCACCCGGCAGCTCGTCGTCACCAAGGTCACGCCGAACCAGCTCACGTACGTGATGACCCTCGCCGGTGTCCTGGCGGCGCCGGCGCTGCTGGTGCCCGGGATCCCCGGCGCGCTGCTCGGCGCGCTCATGGTCCAGCTCTACCTGCTGCTCGACTGCGTCGACGGCGAGGTGGCCCGCTGGAAGAAGCAGTACTCGCTCGCCGGCGTCTACCTGGACCGGGTCGGCGCGTACCTGTGTGACGCGGCCGTGCTCGTCGGCTTCGGCCTGCGCGCCGCCGACCTGTGGGGCTCGGGCGGGGCCGACTGGCTGTGGGCGTTCCTCGGGACCCTCGCCGCGCTCGGCGCCATCCTGATCAAGGCCGAGACCGACCTCGTCGGCGTCGCCCGCCACCAGGGCGGTCTGCCGCCGGTCAAGGAGGCGGCGTCCGAGCCGCGCTCCTCCGGCATGGCGCTGGCCCGCAGGGCGGCCGCGGCGCTGAAGTTCCACCGGCTCGTCCTCGGCATCGAGGCCTCGCTGCTGATCGTCGTCCTGGCCGTCGCCGACCAGATCCGCGGCGACCTGTTCTTCTCCCGGGTCGGCGTCGCCGTCCTCGCCGGCATCGCCCTCCTCCAGACCGTGCTGCACCTGGTGTCGATCATGGTCTCCAGCAGGCTGAAGTGAGGCCCGCCGTGAGCACACCCCTCAAGGTGGGCGCCGTCGTCATCACGATGGGCAACCGTCCGGACGACCTGCGCGCGCTGATCGACTCGGTCGCCGAGCAGCAGGGCGAGCCGGTCGAGGTCGTCGTCGTCGGCCAGGGCACCCCGGTCACCGGGGTGCCCGACTGGGTGCGGACCGTGGACCTGCCCGAGAACGTCGGCATCCCCGCCGGCCGCAACGTCGGCATCGAGGCCTTCGGCCCCGGCGGCACCGACGTCGACGTCCTGCTGTTCCTCGACGACGACGGGCTGCTCGCCCACCCGGACACCGCCGAACTCGTCCGCCAGGCCTTCACCGCCGACCCGCGCCTGGGCATCATCAGCTTCCGCATCGCGGACCCGGAGACCGGGCAGACCCAGCGCCGGCACGTGCCGAGGCTGCGGGCCTCCGACCCGATGCGCTCCTCGCGGGTGACCACCTTCCTCGGCGGCGCCAACGCCGTCCGCACCAAGGTCTTCGCCGAAGTCGGCGGACTGCCGGACGAGTTCTTCTACGCGCACGAGGAGACGGACCTCGCCTGGCGGGCGCTCGACGCCGACTGGATGATCGACTACCGTTCCGACATGGTGCTGTTGCACCCCACCACCGCCCCCTCCCGTCACGCCTCGTACCACTTCAACGTGGCTCGCAACCGAGTGTGGCTGGCACGTCGCAATCTGCCCGCGCCCCTGGTGCCGGCCTATCTCGGCGTCTGGCTCCTGCTCACCGTGGCCCGGCGGCCCTCGCTCCCCGCGCTGAAGGCATGGTTCGGCGGATTCCGCGAAGGCTGGGCGACCCCCTGCGGTCCGCGTCGTCCCATGAGGTGGCGTACGGTGTGGCGGCTGACCCGGCTGGGTCGCCCCCCGGTCGTCTGACATCGTGGTACCCGACGTGCCGCGCATCTTGCACACGAAAGTTTCGACTTGTGAGTGACACACACCAGGGCGGGGCGGTCGCGACGAGCGCGCCTCCGTCCGTCGACGAGGGCCTGTCCTCGGCCGCGCTGGCCGCGAAGTACGGCCTGTCGGTCAGCGGTGCCCGGCCCGGCCTCCTCGAGTACGTCCGGGACCTGTGGAGCCGCCGCCACTTCATCCTGGCCTTCTCGTCGGCCAAGCTGACCGCGCAGTACAGCCAGGCGAAGCTGGGCCAGGTGTGGCAGGTGGCGACCCCGCTCCTGAACGCCCTGGTCTACTACCTGATCTTCGGGCTGATCCTCGGTGCCGGGAAGGGGCTGTCCAAGGACGTCTACATCCCGTTCCTGGTCACCGGCATCTTCGTGTTCACCTTCACCCAGAACTCCGTGATGGCGGGCGTCCGGGCGATCTCCGGCAACCTGGGCCTCGTCCGGGCCCTGCACTTCCCGCGCGCCACGCTGCCCATCTCCTTCTCGCTCCAGCAGCTCCAGCAGCTGCTGTTCTCGATGATCGTGCTGGTGGCGGTCGCGATCTCCTTCGGCAGCTACCCCTCGCTCCGCTGGGTGCTGCTGGTCCCCGCGCTGTTCCTGCAGTTCGTGTTCAACATCGGCCTGGCCATGATCATGGCGAGGATGGGCGCCAAGACGCCCGACCTCGCCCAGCTGATGCCGTTCGTCATGCGGACCTGGATGTACGCGTCGGGCGTCATGTTCTCGATCTCCGCGATGCTGGCCGACAAGCCCGCGTGGATCGCCGACGTCCTTATGTACAACCCGGCGGCCGTCTACATGGACCTCATCCGCTACTCCCTCATCGACGGCTACGGCGCCGAGAACCTGCCGTCGCACGTCTGGGCGACCGCCCTCGGCTGGGCCGTGCTCTTCGGCATCGGCGGCTTCGTCTACTTCTGGAAGGCAGAGGAGAGGTACGGCCGTGGCTGACCGCAACGACTCCCACGTTCCCACCGTCATCTGCGACGACGTCCACATCGTCTACCGGGTGAACGCGGGCGGCGGCGGCAAGGGCAGTGCCACCGCGGCGCTCAGCCGGATCGTCGGCCGCGGCAAGGCCGAGGTCAGCCGGGGCGTCCGCAAGGTGCACGCGGTCCGCGGCGTCACCTTCACCGCCTACCGCGGCGAGGCCATCGGCCTCATCGGCTCCAACGGCTCCGGCAAGTCCACGCTGCTGCGTGCCATCGCCGGCCTGCTGCCCACCGAGAGCGGCAAGGTCTTCACCGACGGCCAGCCCTCGCTCCTGGGCGTCAACGCGGCCCTGATGAACGACCTCACCGGCGAGCGCAACGTGATCCTGGGCGGCCTCGCCATGGGCATGAGCCGCGAGGAGGTGCGCGACCGCTACGAGGGAATCGTCGACTTCTCCGGCATCAACGAGAAGGGCGACTTCATCAGCCTGCCCATGCGCACGTACTCCTCCGGCATGGGCGCCCGGCTCCGCTTCGCCATCGCGGCCGCCAAGAACCACGACGTCCTCCTCATCGACGAGGCCCTCGCGACCGGTGACCGCAAGTTCCAGATCCGCTCCGAGGAGCGCATCCGCGAGCTCCGCAAGGAGGCCGGCACTGTCTTCCTGGTGAGCCACAGCAACAAGTCCATCCGGGACACCTGCGACCGGGTGCTCTGGCTGGAGAAGGGGCAGCTCCTGATGGACGGCCCCACGGACGAGGTCCTCAAGGCGTACGAGCGGGAGACCGCGCGCTGAGGTCGGAGTCGGAGCCCCCGCCGGAGTCATCCGGTGGGGGCTCTTCCGTTTTCCGCGCGTCGTGCACTCGCCCGGAATGTTCATGCGGTCAACATCGGGCAGGATGTGCGCATGGCAGCGATCTCGGGGGGCAAGACCTATCACCACGGCGATCTGCGCAACGCGCTGATCTGCGCGGCCGTCGACCTGGCCACCGAAGGCGGTCCCGAACGGGTCGTCCTGCGCGAGGCGGCCCGCCGGGTCGGCGTCTCGCCCACCGCCGCCTACCGGCACTTCGACGGGCGGGGCGAGCTGCTCCGCACCGTCAGGGTCCACGCGCAGCGGGCCCTCGCCGACTCCATGGAGCGGGCCGCCGCCCGCGAGCCCGGCGCCGACGACCCGGCCCTGGCGGCCGAACGTCGGCTCGCCGCGCTCTGCCGGGGGTACGTCGGCTTCGCCGTCGCGCAGCCCGGCCTCTACCGGGCCGCGTTCTGCATGGTCCGGCCGGGCGGCCCCGACGAGCCGATGCCGGAGCACCGGGCCCCCGAGTCCGAGGTCCGCGCGTTCGCCCTGTTCGGGGAGGCGCTGGACGCGCTCGCCCGGACCGGCGCCCCGTGGCGGGACGCCCGCCCGTCCGCCGGCGCCGCGGCGTGGTCGGCCGTGCACGGACTGTCACTTCTGCTGCTCGAAGGCCCGCTTCGGCGTCTTCCCGTCCAGCGCAGGAACGCCGTCGTCGAGACCACCCTCGCGATGGTCGTCTCCGGGGCCCGCGTCCCCTGACGCCCGCTGGGATGAACTCCCTTGCGAGGCAGGTGTGTTGACGACCCGTACGGATGGGGCGCCGGATGTCCGCCACCCCGGAATGGCGACGGTCGTCGTACAACGTAAGCTGGACCGGTCTGATTCGCGGCAAGTAGGGCCATTCCCCACCGCCATCGGGCCTCCGGGTGGCGGCTCTACGGGCAGGGGTCGGCGGCGTGTCCGAAATAGGATGGATTGGGTCAGCAGTGTAGAACGGGAGACGTGACGGCCATGACGCAGAATCTCCAGCTCCATGAGGGTGTCGCCGTCCCTCCGTCGGGCAGTGGCCTGTGACGGACACCCGGCAGGCGCGCCCCGACGCCTCCTCGCGCGCCACACTCGGCAAGGCCGCGGACGAGAACTTCCCCGTGGCCCCCTTCTTCCTGCCCCGCGCCTGGCGCGACGACCTCATGGCCGTCTACGGCTTCGCCCGCCTGGTCGACGACATCGGCGACGGCGACCTCGCCCCCGGCGGCTCCGACGCCCGGCACCTCGGCGTCGGCCCCGAGCACGCCGACGACCGGCTCGCCGTCCTCGACGCCTTCGAGACCGACCTCCACCGCGTCTTCGACGGCACCCCCCACCACCCGCTGCTGCGCGCGCTCCAGCCGACCGTGCGGCGGTGCGGGCTCCGCCCCGAGCCGTTCCTCGGCCTCATCGCGGCCAACCGGCAGGACCAGCTGGTCCGCCGCTACGAGACGTACGACGACCTCCTCGCGTACTGCGAGCTCTCCGCCAACACCGTCGGCCGGCTCGTCCTCGGCATCACCGGCACCGAGACGCCCGAGCGGATCCGGCGCTCCGACGAGATCTGCACCGCCCTCCAGATCGTCGAGCACCTCCAGGACGTCGCCGAGGACCTCGGCCGCGACCGGATCTACCTGCCCGCCGAGGACCTCAAGCGCTTCCACGTCACCGAGAGCGACCTGGCACAGCCGACCGCCGGAGCCTCCGTGCGCGCCCTGATCGCCTTCCAGGCCGAGCGGGCGCGCGAGCTGCTCCACGCGGGCACCCCGCTCGTCGGCAGCGTCCACGGCCGGCTGCGCCTCCTCCTCGCCGGCTTCACCGCCGGGGGACTCGCGGCCCTCGACGCCGTCGCCGACGCCGGATTCGACGTACTGACCGGCCCACCGAAGGCCACCAAGCCGAGCCTGATGCGCCAGGCGGGAGCGGTTCTGCTCCGGGCGCGGAAAGAGGGGTGAGCGCGACCGTGGAGGCACAGCCCCAGCCGTCCGCACCGGTACTGGCCGCCTACAGCTACTGCGAGGCGGTCACCGGCCAGCAGGCCCGTAACTTCGCCTACGGGATCCGGCTGCTGCCGGCCGACAAGCGCCAGGCGATGTCCGCGCTGTACGCCTTCTCCCGGCGCGTCGACGACATCGGCGACGGCGCGCTCGCGCCCGAGGCCAAGCGCGAGCGGCTCGAAGCCACCCGGGTCCTGCTCGACCGGGTGCGCGCGGGCAAGGTCGACGAGGACGACACCGACCCGGTGGCCGTCGCCCTCGCCGACTCGGCCCGCCGCTTCCCCATCCCGCTCGGCGGCCTCGACGAACTCATCGACGGCGTCCTCATGGACGTGCGCGGCGCGACCTACGAGACCTGGGACGACCTCAAGGTCTACTGCCGCTGCGTCGCGGGCGCGATCGGGCGCATCTCCCTCGGCGTCTTCGGCACCCAGCCCGGCGCCGCGGGCGCCGACCGGGCCCCCGAGTACGCCGACACCCTCGGCCTCGCGCTCCAACTCACCAACATCCTCAGGGACGTACGCGAGGACGCCGGGAACGGCCGCACCTATCTGCCCTCCGACGACCTCGCCAAGTTCGGCTGCGGGGAGGGCTTCGGCAGCGAGACGATGCCCACCGGCTCCGACTTCGCCGGGCTCGTCCACTTCGAAGTGCGGCGCGCCCGCGCCCTGTTCGCCGAGGGCTACCGGCTGCTCCCGCTGCTCGACCGGCGCAGCGGCGCCTGCGTCGCGGCCATGGCCGGCATCTACCGCCGCCTCCTCGACCGGATCGAGCGCGACCCCGAGGCCGTGCTGCGCGGCCGCGTCTCGCTGCCGGGGCGCGAGAAGGCGTACGTCGCGGTGCGCGGCCTGTCCGGCCTCGACACCCGCACCATCGCCCGCCGCACCGTCAGGGGGCGTGCCTGATGCGACCGTACGCTTCCGACCGCCGCGCAACCCCGGGCGCCGTTCCGGCGTCCCTGCCGGGGGCGGCCGTGCCCGCGACGGCCGTGCGCCCGACGGACGCGTCCGCGCCGACCCCGCCCCTGACGACCCGAACGGAGGCCGCGTGACGACCGACGGAACCGAGCGGAACGCCCTGCCGGGCACCGAGCCGACCCGCCGCGCGGGCCGTCCCGGCGACCCGCGGTCCGGCGACGGCGGCGACCGGCGGCGGCACGTCGTCGTGGTCGGCGGCGGGCTCGCCGGCATCACCGCCGCGCTCCAGCTCGCCGACGCGGGCGTCCGCGTCACCCTGCTCGAAGGCCGGCCCCGGCTCGGCGGCCTCGCCTTCTCGTTCCGCCGCGGCGAGCTCACCGTCGACAACGGCCAGCACGTCTACCTGCGCTGCTGCACCGCCTACCGCTGGTTCCTCGACCGGGTCGACGGCGCCCGCCTCGCCCCGCTCCAGGACCGCCTCGACGTGCCCGTCCTCGACGTCGGCCACCCCGGCGGCCCCCGCCTCGGCCGGATCCGCCGCGACGCCCTCCCCGTGCCGCTGCACCTCGCCCGCAGCCTCGCCACCTACCCGCACCTGTCCCTCGCCGAGCGGGCCTCCGTCGGACGGGCCGCGCTCGCCCTGAGGAAGCTGGACCCCGCCGACCCGGCGCTCGACGGCATCGACTTCGCCACCTGGCTCGGCCGGCACGGACAGTCCCCGCGGACCGTCGAGGCCCTGTGGGACCTCGTCGGCATCCCCACCCTCAACGCGCCGGCCCCGCAGGCCTCCATGGGACTCGCCGCGATGGTCTTCAAGACCGGACTCCTCTCCGAGCCCGGTGCCGCCGACATCGGCTGGGCCCACGTCCCGCTCGGCGAACTCCACGACACCCGCGCCGCGAAGGAACTCGACTCGCTCGGCGTCCGCACCGCGCTCCGCACCAAGGCCGAGCGGATCTCCCGTACCGACGACGGGCGTTGGGCCGTCGACGTGCCCGGCGAGACGATCACGGCGGACGCCGTCGTCCTCGCCGTGCCGCAGCAGGAGACCCACGGCCTGCTGCCCGAGGGCGCCCTCGACGACCCCGACCGGCTCCTCGACATCGCCACCGCGCCGATCCTCAACCTGCACGTGGTCTACGACCGCAAGGTGCTGAAGCGTCCCTTCTTCACCACCCTCGGCTCCCCGGTGCAGTGGGTCTTCGACCGCACCGACTCCTCCGGACTGACCGGCGGCGGCCAGTACCTCGCCGTCTCCCAGTCCGCCGCCCAGGACGAGATCGACGAGCCCGTCGCCGCCCTGCGCGCGAAGTACCTCCCCGAGCTGGAGCGGCTGCTCCCCGCCGCCCGCGGCGCGGGGGTCCGCGACTTCTTCGTCACCAGGGAGCGGACGGCCACGTTCGCCCCCACCCCGGGCGTCGGCCGGCTGCGGCCCGGCGCCCGCACCGGGGCACCGGGCCTCTACCTGGCCGGAGCCTGGACCGCCACCGGCTGGCCCGCGACCATGGAGGGTGCCGTCCGCAGTGGTTTCAGCGCCGCGGGCGCCGCGCTCTCCGCCTTCGGCCGCCGCCACGACCATCCGCTACAGGAGGCGGCATGAGTGTGAGTACCGGAACAAGAGGAGAGACCGTGCCGACTGCGCCGCCGGGTAATCCGGCCGTCGACACCGCGGACGTGTCCGCACTGCTGGAGCGGGGGCGGACCCTGTCCACCCCCGTACTGCGGGCGGCCGTCGACCGCCTCGCGTCGCCCATGGACACCGTGGCCGCCTACCACTTCGGCTGGATCGACGCCCAGGGCAACCCCGCCGACGGCGACGGCGGCAAGGCCGTCCGCCCGGCGCTCGCCCTGCTGTCGGCCGAGGCCGCGGGCGCCGCGCCCGAGATCGGGATCCCCGGCGCCGTCGCCGTGGAACTCGTCCACAACTTCTCGCTGCTCCACGACGACCTGATGGACGGCGACGAGCAGCGCCGCCACCGCGACACCGTGTGGAAGGTGCACGGCCCCGCGCAGGCCATCCTCGTCGGCGACGCGCTCTTCGCCCTCGCCAACGAGATCCTGCTGGAACTCGGGACCGTCGAGGCCGGCCGGGCCACCCGCCGGCTCACCACGGCCAGCCGCAAGCTCATCGACGGGCAGGCCCAGGACATCTCCTACGAGCACCGCGAGCGGGTCACCGTCGAGGAGTGCCTGGAGATGGAGGGCAACAAGACGGGCGCCCTGCTCGCCTGCGCCGTCTCCATCGGCGCCGTCCTCGGCGGCGCCGACGACCGCACCGCCGACAAGCTGGAGGAGTACGGCTACCACCTCGGCCTCGCCTTCCAGGCCGTGGACGACCTCCTCGGCATCTGGGGCGACCCGGAGGCCACCGGCAAGCAGACCTGGAGCGACCTGCGCCAGCGCAAGAAGTCCCTCCCGGTCGTCGCCGCCCTCGCCGCCGGCGGCGAGGCCTCCGAGCGGCTCGGCGAGCTGCTCGCCGCGGACGCCAAGTCCAACGACTTCGACACCTTCTCCGAGGAGGAGTTCGCCTTCCGGGCCGCCCTCATCGAGGAGGCCGGCGGACGCGAGTGGACCTCCCAGGAGGCCCGCCGCCAGCACGCCGTCGCGATCGAGGCCCTGGACGAGGTGGACATGCCCGCCCGGGTGCGGGCGCAGCTCGTCGCCCTGGCCGACTTCGTGGTCGTACGGAAGAGATGATCACCATCACCCTGATATGAGTTCGCGGTCGCCGGCCGGTGCCACCCGGCGCCGGCCGACGGCAGACCCGTAGAAGCAGAAGAATCCGACTGCGCAAAGGGGAAGCCATGACAGCGACGACCGACGGAAGCGCCGGGGCCGTGGGCCCCCGAGCGGCCGCGGCCAGCACCACGCACGACACCGACGCCTCGGCGCCGGACCTCGACGAGGCCGCCGCGCGGGCCGCGGAACGGGCCGTCGAGCACCTGCTCGCCCGCCAGGACCCGGCGGGCTGGTGGAAGGGCGACCTGGAGACCAACGTCACCATGGACGCCGAGGACCTCCTCCTCCGCCAGTTCCTCGGCATCCTCGACGCCGACACCACCCGGGCCTCCGCCCTCCACATCCGCCGCGAACAGCGCGAGGACGGCGCCTGGGCGACCTTCTACGGCGGACCGGGCGAGCTCTCCGCCACGGTCGAGGCCTATGTGGCGCTGCGCCTCGCCGGCGACCCGCCCGAGGCCCCGCACATGGCCAGGGCCGCCACCTGGGTCCGCGCCCGCGGCGGGATCGCCGCCGCCCGGGTCTTCACCCGGATCTGGCTGGCCCTCTTCGGCTGGTGGCGCTGGGAGGACCTGCCCGAACTGCCCCCGGAGCTGCTCTTCCTGCCGAAGTGGTTCCCGCTCAACATCTACGACTTCGGCTGCTGGGCACGGCAGACCATCGTGCCGCTCACCGTCGTCTCCGCGAAGCGCCCGGTCCGCCCCGCGCCCTTCCCGCTCGACGAACTGCACACCGACCCGGCCCGGCCGAACCCGCCCCGCCCCCTCGCCCCCGCGACCGGCTGGGACGGCCTCTTCCAGCGGCTCGACAAGGCGCTGCACGTCTACCACCGGATGGCGCCCCGCGCGCTCCGCGGGACCGCCATGAACGTCGCCGCGCGGTGGATCGTCGAGCGCCAGGAGAACGACGGCTGCTGGGGCGGCATCCAGCCCCCGGCCGTCTACTCGGTCATCGCCCTCCACCTCCTCGGCTACGACCTCGGCCACCCCGTCATGCGGGCCGGCCTGGAGTCGCTCGACCGCTTCGCCGTGTGGCGCGAGGACGGCTCGCGCATGATCGAGGCCTGCCAGTCGCCCGTCTGGGACACCTGCCTCGCCACCATCGCGCTCGCCGACGCGGGCGTCGCCCCCGACGACCCGGCGCTCGTGAAGGCCGTCGACTGGATGCTGGACGAGGAGATCACCAAGTCCGGGGACTGGGCGGTCCGCCGCCCCGGACTGCCGCCGGGCGGCTGGGCGTTCGAGTTCCACAACGACAACTACCCCGACATCGACGACACCGCCGAGGTGCTGCTCGCGCTGCGCCGGGTGAAGCACCCCGACCCCGCGCGGGTCGAGGCGGCCGTCGCCCGGGGCGCGCGCTGGACGCTCGGCATGCAGTCGCAGGACGGCGGTTGGGGCGCCTTCGACGCCGACAACACCAGCCCGTTCCCCAACAAGCTGCCGTTCTGCGACTTCGGCGAGGTGATCGACCCGCCCTCCGCCGACGTCACCGCCCACGTCGTGGAGATGCTCGCGTACGAGGGCCTCGCCCAGCACCCCAGGGCCCGCCGGGGAATCGAGTGGCTCCTGGCCGAACAGGAGCCGAACGGCGCCTGGTTCGGCCGCTGGGGCGTCAACCACGTGTACGGGACGGGCTCGGTGCTCCCGGCGCTCACCGCCGCCGGACTGCCCCTGTCCCATCCGGCGCTCCGCCGGGCCGTCGGCTGGCTGGGAGCCGTGCAGAACGAGGACGGCGGCTGGGGCGAGGACCTCCGCTCGTACGAGGACGAGACGAGCGTCGGCCGCGGCGCCTCGACCGCCTCCCAGACCGCGTGGGCGCTGATCGCCCTGCTCGCCGCCGGCGAGCGGGAGTCCGAGGCCGTCCGGCGGGGCGTCGCCTGGCTCGCCGCGACCCAGCGCGAGGACGGGTCCTGGGACGAGCCGTACTTCACCGGCACCGGCTTCCCCTGGGACTTCTCCATCAACTACCACCTCTACCGGCAGGTGTTCCCGCTCACCGCGCTCGGACGGTACGTGCACGGGGAGCCCTCGCCCGGCAAGGACCGCTGATGGGCCGCGAACCCGGCCCCGGCGCCACCCCGCCGCTGCTGATCGCCTGCGCGCTCGGCATCGAGCAGTTCGCCCTGCGCAGCGGGGACCGCGGCGGCGCCCCGGGCCCGGTGACCGTGCTGCGCACCGGCATGGGCCCGGACCGGGCCCGCCGGGCCGTCTCGCGGGCCCTCGGCGAGGAGCGCTGGCGGGACGCCGCCGTCATCGCCTCCGGGTTCTGCGCCGGCCTCGCCCCCGGCATGCACCCGGGGGACCTGATCGTCGCCGACGAGACCAGGGGGCCCGACGGCACCACGCCCTGCACGGGCACCGACCTCCTGGTGAAGGCCCTCGCCAAGGCGGTGCCCGGGCGGGCCGTGCACACCGGGCCGCTCACCGGCTCCGACCACGTGGTGCGCGGCCCCGAGCGGGTCGAGCTGCGGGCCGGAGGGGCGATCGCCGTCGACATGGAGTCCGCCACCACGCTCCGCACCGCCCGGTCCGCCGGGGCGTTCGGGGACGGCCTCGGCGACCGCCCGGTTGCGGCCGTCCGGGTGGTCGTGGACGCTCCGGAACATGAACTGGTCCGGATCGGCACGGTACGCGGGGGAATATCAGCCTTCCGTGTCCTTCGTGCCGTCCTTCCCGCGTTCTTCGAATGGCACCGTTCTTTGCTGCTCCCCAGGAGGTGAACGAGTTATGGCCATGCCGCTCCGTCAGTCCATCCGGGTCGGGACCTACCTCTTCGAACAGAAGCTCCGCAAGCGGGACAAGTTCCCGCTGATCGTCGAGCTGGAGCCGCTCTACGCCTGCAACCTCAAGTGCGAGGGCTGCGGGAAGATCCAGCACCCGGCGGGTGTCCTCAAGCAGCGCATGCCGGTCGCCCAGGCGGTCGGCGCGGTCCTCGAGTCCGGTGCGCCCATGGTGTCCATCGCCGGCGGCGAGCCGCTGATGCACCCCCAGATCCACGAGATCGTGCGCCAGCTGGTGGACCGGCGCAAGTACGTCTTCCTGTGCACCAACGCGATGCTGCTGCGCAAGAAGCTGGAGGACTTCACGCCCTCCCCGTATTTCGCCTTCGCCGTGCACATCGACGGCCTGCGTGAACGGCACGACGAATCCGTCGCGAAGGAGGGCGTGTTCGACGAGGCGGTGGCGGCGATCAAGGAGGCCAAGCGGCGCGGTTTCCGGGTCACCACCAATTCGACGTTCTTCAACACCGACACCCCGCAGACCATCATCGAGGTGCTCAATTTCCTCAACGACGACCTCCAGGTCGACGAAATGATGATCTCGCCCGCCTACGCCTACGAGAAGGCCCCCGACCAGGAGCACTTCCTCGGCGTCGAGCAGACCAGGGAACTCTTCAAGAAGGCCTTCGCAGGAGGGAACCGGCGCCGCTGGCGGCTCAACCACTCGCCGCTCTTCCTGGACTTCCTGGAAGGAAAGGCGGACTTCCCCTGCACCGCCTGGGCCATTCCCAACTACTCGCTCTTCGGGTGGCAGCGCCCCTGCTATCTGATGAGCGACGGCTACGTCCCCACGTACCGCGAACTCGTCGAGGAGACCGACTGGGACAAGTACGGACGCGGTAAGGACCCGCGCTGCGCCAACTGCATGGCGCACTGCGGATACGAGCCCACCGCCGTCCTCGCCACCATGGGCTCCCTCAAGGAGTCCCTGCGCGCGATCCGGGAGACCGTCTCCGGGAACAACGGGTGAGGCGGCCGGGATGAGCGCCGAGTTCGACCTGCGGGCGCTGCTCGACGCGCGCGGCGGCGAGCGCTACGAGCTGCACGCCAAGTACCTCAACCACCAGCTGCCGCGCATGCTGCACACCATCGGCTTCGACAAGGTGTACGAGCGGGCCGAGGGCGCCCACTTCTGGGACGCCGACGGCGTCGACCACCTCGACATGCTCGCCGGCTTCGGCGTCATGGGCCTCGGACGGCACCACCCCGTCGTCCGCAAGGCCCTCCACGACGTCCTGGACGCCCAGCTCGCCGACCTCACCCGCTTCGACTGCCAGCCGCTCCCCGGGCTGCTCGCCGAGCGGCTGCTCGCCCACAGTCCGCACCTGGACCGGGTCTTCTTCGGCAACAGCGGCACCGAGGCCGTGGAGACCGCCCTGAAGTTCGCCCGGTACGCCACCGGGCGCCCCAGGGTCCTCTACTGCTCCCACGCCTTCCACGGACTCACCACCGGCTCCCTCTCCGTCAACGGGGAGCGGGGCTTCCGGGAGGGATTCGACCCGCTCCTGCCGGACACCGCGATCGCCCTCGGCGACCTCGACGCCCTGGAGCGGGAGCTGCGCCGGGGCGACGTGGCCGCCTTCGTCGTCGAGCCCATCCAGGGCAAGGGCGTCCACGAGGCGCCGCCGGGCTTCCTGCGGTCCGCCCAGGAGCTGCTGCACCGGCACGGGGCCCTGCTGATCGCCGACGAGGTGCAGACCGGCCTCGGCCGGACCGGCGACTTCTACGCGTACCAGCACGACGAGGGCGTCGAGCCGGACCTGGTCTGCGTCGCCAAGGCGCTCTCCGGCGGTTACGTGCCGGTCGGCGCCACACTCGGCAAGGACTGGATCTTCAAGAAGGTGTACTCGTCGATGGACCGCGTCCTGGTCCATTCGGCGAGCTTCGGGTCCAACGCGCAGGCCATGGCGGCCGGGCTCGCCGTCCTGTCGGTCATGGAGGCCGAGGGAACGGTCGCCCACGCCCGCCGGATCGGCGACCTGCTCTCCGGGCGCCTCAAGGAGCTCGTGCCCCGGTACGAGCTGCTGCACGAGATCCGCGGGCGCGGGCTGATGATCGGGATCGAGTTCGGCCGGCCGACCTCCCTCGGGCTGCGCGGCCGCTGGACGATGCTCCAGGCGGCCCGCAAGGGCCTCTTCGCCCAGATGGTCGTCGTCCCGCTGCTCCAGCGGCACCGGATCCTCACGCAGGTCTCCGGCGACCACCTGGAGGTGATCAAGCTGATCCCGCCGCTGATCATCGACGAGGCGGACGTGGACCGGTTCGTCACCGCCTTCACGGCGGTCATGGACGAGGCGCACGGGGGCGGCGGGCTGATGTGGGACTTCGGGAGGACGCTGGTGAAGCAGGCGGTCGCGCAGCGCTGACGCGCACCGGCCGTCGGTGTCCCCGGGCTTCCCCGGGCCGACACCCGGCTTCCACCGGCTTCCACCAGCTTTTGCCTCTGAGGCAAGAAACTTGCCTCAGAGGCATGTTCCTGGCGGAATGGACGCATGGACCACGTCCCCGGGGAAGCCTCCCCGGACCCCGCCGCCTCCGGCGTCCTGCCCGACGTCGCCCCGCAGCTGCGGGCCCTGCGCCGCCGCCGGGGGCTCACCCTGGAGGCCGCCGCCCAGCGCGCCGGCCTCTCGCCCGCCCACCTCTCGCGGCTGGAGACGGGGAACCGGCAACCCTCGCTGCCGATGCTGCTCGCGCTCGCACGCATCTACGGTACGACGGTGTCCGAGCTCCTGGGCGAGACACCGCCCGAGCGCGACCCCGTCGTGCGGGCCGACCGCTCCGACCCCGTCGAGGCCGACGGCTGGATCTACCGCCAGGCCGGCGGCGCCGGACGCGCCCTCCAGTGCCTGCGCGTCCACGTGCCGTACGCCACCCGGGCCGACATCGTGCGGGTGCACCCGGGCGAGGAGTGGATCCACGTCCTGGAGGGCCGGGTGCGGCTCGCGCTCGGCGAGGCCGTCCACGTCCTCGACCCGGGGGACAGCGCGCACTTCGACTCGCTGACCCCGCACCGGATCGGCGCCGCCACTCCCGGCGGGGCCGAGCTCCTCTTCGTCCACACGCTGATGCAGAGTCCCGCCGCCGAGCTGTGCCTCGGCGACGGAACCCCGCACCTGCGCTGAACCCGCGTGACCCTTCCCCAGGAAAGGATCGACATGTCCGAGAAGTCCGCATCTGTCACCGGCGAGGAGCGGGGAGAGGGCAAGTTCCCCAAGGGGCTCGTGCTCCGTCTCTTCGCCTACCTGATCGCCGGCCACCTCTTCGCCGGCTTCCTCTACCTGCTCTTCATGCTGGGCGGGCAGAACCAGTAGCGGCGGTCCGGCGGGAGCGGCCCGGGCCACCCGGCGGGCCGCCGGGGGTGGCGCGGGCGGGGGGCGGTGCGGGTGGAGGTCACGCCTCCGTGAGCAGCTGCTCCCGCAGGCGCTCGCGGGTCTCCGGGGCCAGCTTCAGGCCCTCCGCGAGGTAGGCGTCCACCGTGCCCCAGGTCGCCTCGATCGTCTCGAAGGCGGCCCGGAGGTACTCCACCCGCGCGTCGAACAGCGGGCTCAGCAGCTCCATCACCTCGGGCGACATCGCGTCGGGGGAGGTGGAGCTGCGGCGCACCTTGTAGCGGCGGTGCGGGTCGTTCGACTTCACGTAGTCGGCCTCGATCGCCTCCCGCTCGACCCCGACGGCGAGCAGCGTGATCGCGATGGAGAGCCCGGCGCGGTCCTTGCCGGCCGCGCAGTGCATCAGGGCGGGGACGCTCTCCTCCGCCATGGAGTGCAGGATCCGGCTGTGCTCCGACGCCCGCTCGACCACCATCTTCCGGTACGAGTCGGACATCCGGGCGGCCGCCTTGCCGTCGCCGAGGATCTCCCGCAGCTGCTCCGTCTCGCCGTCGCTGACCAGCTTCCAGAACTCCTTGCCGTCCGCCGGGTCGTTGAGGGGTATGTTCACGTTCCGTACGCCGGGCAGCTCGACGTCCGGGCCCTCGACCTTCCGGTCGGCCTCGTTGCGGAAGTCGAAGACGGTGTGCAGTCCCAGCGTGGCGAGGAAGGCGGCGTCGCTCTCGGTCGCGTGGGCGAGGTGGCCGCTGCGGAAGAGACGGCCGGCGCGGACGGCGCGCCCGTCCGTCGTCGGCAGGCCGCCCACATCCCTGAAGTTGCGGACCGCCGCCAGCTCGGGCTCGTCGGCTTCGGTGGGCGGGACCTGCGGAAGCTGCTGCGTCACGGATGCTCCTGGGTGTCGTCGTTCGGGTGCCCGACGCGAGATCGGTTCCAGGGGCAATCATCCCGGTGGGGCGGTGAAGGCGCACCCCCTCGGACGGTAATGGGCGATCTGTCCGAATTGAGGCGTTAGGGGTAACGCGCCCTGGTTGCAGGCGAGATGGGTCGGGACGCGTGAGCAGCGTCATAAAGGTGACGGATCGTGGCCGACCGCCCGGAGTAATTTCCGTGCGCAAAAAGGAAATCGAAGGACCGTCATCGACGCAGGGTGACCGGAATTCGAGCCGAATGGCACCCCCGGGAATCCCCCTCGAAAACAGTGGCTTGTTCGCGCCGACCCCGCTCGTCTAGCGTCACCGTCAATCCGGTCGGACCGCCGAATCCTGCCACCGTCCGGAATTCACTCACCCATGTGTGGCAGGAGCGGGGGACCCAGGAAGTACGCCGGTCCCGCGATGCAGGACGGCTTGGGGTGAAGCCGCGTGAGAACGCGGCCGGGCATCTCCAGTCCGAACCCGACAGCTCACCTCGCAGGCGCCGGAGAGGAATTCGCCATGCCCGCGAAGGGTAAGCACCGCCGTCCCAGGAACAACCCCCTCACCCGTGGACTCGCCGTCGCCGGCACCGGTGGCGCCGTCGTCGCCCTCCCGCTCCTCGGAGCGACCGGGGCCCACGCCGCCGAGCAGTCCGCTCCGGCCGCCGTCCCGAGCCACGCCGTCACCGCCGCCGCGCAGGTGAAGGCCCCCGCCGCCGTCGAGGCCGCCCCCGCCAAGGCCGCGCCCAGGACGTACTCCGTCGTCCGCGGCGACTACCTGTCGAAGATCGCCGCCGAGCACCACCTCGCCGGCGGCTGGCAGAAGCTGTACGCCGACAACCGCCAGGTCGTCGGCGAGGACCCCTCGCTGATCCTCCCCGGCATGAAGCTCACCCTCGGCGCCAAGGGGTCCGCGCCCGCCGCCCCGAAGAGCACCGCGCCCGAGGCCGCCCCCAAGAGCACGCAGAGCTCGAAGAACGGCGACACCCCGCGCGCCTCCCGCGGCACCGAGCGCTCCTCCGCCCCGGCCGCCGCCACCTCGGAGACCACCACCTCGCAGTCCTCGCAGACCGCGCAGTCGTCGGGCTCCTCGACCTCCGCCTCCGGCTGGGTCGCCCCCGTCGCCGGCGGCGGCTTCTCCACCCCGTACCACGCCTCCGGCTCCATGTGGTCCTCCGGCTACCACACCGGTGTCGACTTCATCGCCTCCTCCGGCACCACCGTCCGCGCCGTCGGCGCCGGCACGGTCGTCTCCGCCGGCTGGAGCGGCGCCTACGGCAACGAGGTCGTCATCCAGCACGCCGACGGCAACTACTCGCAGTACGCGCACCTCTCCTCCCTCTCCGTCTCGTCCGGCCAGACCGTCACCGGCGGCCAGCAGATCGGCCTCTCCGGTTCCACCGGCAACTCCACCGGCCCGCACCTGCACTTCGAGATCCGCACCACGCCGAACTACGGCTCGGACATCGACCCGCTGGCCTACCTGCGCCAGCACGGCGTCTCCGTCTGACGCGGACGCCTTCCGACGCGGACGCCTTCCGGCGGCCCGGCACCCCGGG
>NZ_JBHJQI010000138.1:0-24291 GCF_042262805.1 Streptomyces sp. NPDC056361 | reverse complement strand
GGGATTCCCCGGGGCCGGCCGTTCCGTTTCCCGCGTCAGGCGCGGACCCAGAGGACGATGACGTCCGGGCGGGTGGAGCCGAGCGGCTCGCAGAAGAAGATCGGGCCCCAGATCTGGTACCCGGCCTTGCCCGCGGCCTGGCACTCGGCGTACGAGGCGTGGTGGCTGCGCGGGTACCAGCCGGGGCCGGGGGCGGCCTGGGCGGAGCCGGCGGTGCCGAGCGCGAGGGCTCCGGCGGTGACGGCGGTGGCGAGCGCGGCTGCTGTACGGCGGTACATGGCATGTCCTCCTGAAAACGCCGGGATGCCCCGGCGGAGTGCGTGACGATGCGATGCGGTGCGTTACGTGCCGGCTGCGCAGCCGGGGACGAACGTACCGTCACGGACATCGCCGCACAATAGGTCTAGGCCAATCCCCCGGGGGGTCGGCGGAAACCGGCACGGTGGTCGGGTTTCCGCTGTAGTGTCCGCGCCATGACGATCGAACACGTGGACGCCGCCTGCCTCGACCTCACGCGGAACCTGCGCCGCAGGGGCGCGATCGTCCTCGCCGTCTTCGCCCTCGTCTGGGCGCTCGCGGGCGGCTCTGGCACGCCCGCCGCCCTGCCGATCGGCGTCGTGGCGGCCCTGGTGTCGGCCGGTGCGGTGGTCCTGGCCTTCCGGGGCACCGCCGGGCCCGTGACGCGCACCGTGCGGCTGCCCGAGAAGTGGAACCGCGGGGTCGGTCTGGTCAACGCGGCCGAACTGGTCGCCGTCTTCGCGGTGATCGCCGCGTCGAACGCCTCGGGCCGGCCGGAGCTGATCCCGATCGGGATCGCCCTCGTCGTGGGCCTGCACTTCTTCCCGCTGGCCCGCCTCTTCGACCAGGGGCAGTACACCTGGACCGCGGCCCTCCTGACCGCGGTCGCCCTGGCGGGACTCGCCGCCCTCGCGGCGGGCGCCTCCGCGGAGACGGTCCGGGCGGTGGTGGGCCTGGGTGCGGCGCTCGTGCTCTGGGGCTCGTCCTTCCACGTGGCCCTGCGGGGCTGACGCTCCCCCGGCCCCCCTGCCCCCTGCCTCAGTACCCGAGCCCGCGCGGATCCGGGACCACGGTGAGCAGCACCGAGACGACCACGATCGCCACGAGCACGGACGCCTCGACCCGCGCGGGCGCCTGGGCGTTCCCGCCGGACAGCATCCGGCCCCGGGCGGCGAGCGCGAGCAGGCTCGCCCCGCCGAAGAGCACCAGCTTCACGAGGAGGAGCCGGCCGTAGGCGGTGCTCAGGACGGAGTCCAGCGGCAGCTTGCGGAGCGTCGAGACGGTCCCGGTGACCACCAGCGCGGCGTACGCCCAGGCGGCCATCCGGGCGTAGCGGACCAGCACCTCCCGTCCGCCGCCGCGCAGCCGCATGGTGCGGAGCACGTACAGGAGGGTGCCCACCCACAGCGAGGCGGCCGTGAGGTGGACGACGGTCAGACAGGTCCCGAGGGCCTGCTGGTGCGCCTCGGGATGGGCGCGCATCGCCTCGGCGCCGACGGCGACGGCGAGCGGCAGGACGGCCAGGCCGGGGCGCCGTGAGGCGGCGCAGAGGGCGGCGAGGGCGAAGGCGTTCGCGGTGACGAGGAGCAGGCGGCCCTCGCGGAGCCCGTACACGACGGCGGGGCTCAGGCCGCTGACGGCCGTGAAGAGCAGCAGGAGTCCGGCGGAACCGGCCGCGGCGACCAGCGCGGCGGGCGCGGAGCGGCTCCGGGGCAGGGGGCCCTCACCGGCGATCCGGCGCCCGGCGAGTTCGCCGATCTGCACGGCGAGGCCGGCGAGGACGAGGAGGCGCAGCAGCGAGATGGAGCCGGCGGCCGGTATCCGCAGTTCACCGGTGCCCGCCTGCGCGAGACCGGCGCCGAGCAGGGCGACGGCGAGGACGGCGACCGCGGCGACCGCGGCGACGACCGCCGCCGTCAGACGGCTCGGGGTGCCGAAAGGTCCGGGAAGCGTCACCGGACGATCGTCACCGAGCCCCGGGCGGGCGGCAACTCAGCGTTGCGCCGCCCACCCGGGCGGGCGGGTCAGGCCTTGTTGTAGTGCGCCCAGAACTCGTCCCAGGACAGGACGCCGTCGCCGTTGTCGTCACGCTGCTTGATGAGGACCTCGGCGACCGACTCGGTGACGTTGAAGTCGCCGTGGCGCGCCATGAGGCTCTTGTACTCCGCGGCGGTGATGAAGCCGTCGCCGTCCGCGTCGAACTGGTTGAATGCCGTACGTGCCGACTCGATGTCCGCCACTGCTTCCGCCCCTTCTCGGTGCTTATCTGACGGGGTCAGATTAGCTGGCCCGCCCCTGCCGGATGATGGGGGTATGAACGAGGTGGCACGGATCCTGGCGGACGCGGCGAGCGGGCGGTTTCCCGCCCCGGACGGCACGACGACGGTGGTGCCCCCGCCGAACCGCCGGGACGCCGGGGTGCTGGCCTTCACCGCCCACTCGGTGGTCTTCACGGACGCCGACCCGGCGTGGGTGCGGGCCGAGCTGGCGGCCGCGTCCAGCGACCCGCTCGCGGCGAGCATGAACCCGGGCTTCCTGGTCGCCCTGATGGCCCGCACCGGCCTGCACATGAACACGATCGACCTGCTGACGGTGGCCGACCGCCTGCCGGGCGCTCCCCCCGTGGAGCTCCGCGAGATCGAGGACCCGGAGCACCCCCGGGTGGCGCGGGCGCTGAAGTTCCGCGACGACGTCCGGGTGTGGGCCGCCGACGGCGGGGTGCTGGTCCTGGGCCGGGGCGTCGCGGGCCGCTGGGAGGCGGCGATCGAGGTGGACGAGGAGGTCCGCCACCGGGGCTTGGGCCGCGCGCTGGCCACGGCGGCCCGCCACCTCACGCCCGGCGACGTGGTGTGGGCCCAGCAGTCCCCCGGCAACGCCCGCAGCGTCCGGACCTTCCAGGCGGCCGGCTACCGCCCGGTGGCGTCGGAGGCCCTGCTCATCGCGGGCTGACGGACCCGTTCGGCCGGGCGGCCGCTAACGGAAGACGCCCGTGTGGCCGAGGGAGTAGCGGCCGGGCTGGGGGTAGACGGCGAGGCCGTGGGGGCCGCCGCCGACCGGGATGCGGGCGAGCTGCCGGCCGGTGGCGGTGTCGATGGCGTAGACCTCGGAGTCGTACCGGCCGGAGAGCCAGAGGACCTTGCCGTCGGCGGAGACCCCGCCCATGTCGGGCGAACCGCCGTCGGGGAGCCACCACTTCTTGGTGAGCTTGTTCCGCGCGAAGTCGAAGACGGAGACGGAGCCCTCGCCGCGGTTGGGGACGTACATCTCGCGCGAGTCCCGGCTGATGTAGAGGCCGTGGGCGCCCTTGCCGGTGGGGAGCAGGCTGGGGACGGTGAACTTCTCGCCGTCGAGCACCCACATGCCGTGGGCCATCATGTCGGCGACGTAGAAGGTCTTCCCGTCCGGGGAGAGCTTCACGTCCTGCGGCATGGCGCCCTCGAAGGGCAGTTTCAGCTGCCCGACCACCTCCATCTTCTCGGTGTCGACCTTGAGGAGTTCGCCGGAGAACTCGCAGGAGACGACGAAGTAGCGCCCGTCGGCGGAGAAGTCGGCGTGGTTGACGCCGTAGCAGCTCACCGGGACGGACTTCCTCCGCTCCATCGTGTGCGGGTCGCGGAAGACGAGTTCGCGGTCGAGGGAGGCCATGACGACGGCGTACTTGCCGTCGGGCGTGAAGTAGAGGTTGTACGGGTCGTGGACCTCGACGGGCTTGCCGGCGATGCCGGTGGCGGGGTCGATGGGGGTGAGGGTGTGGCCCCGGTTGTTGTTGACCCAGAGGGTCTTCAGGTCCCAGGACGGGACGACGTGCTGGGGCTGGATGCCGACCGGGATGGTCTCGACGACCTTGTAGGTGGCGGGGTCGATGACCGAGACGGTGTTGGAGTTGGTGTTGGGGACGTAGACCCGGGAGGGGAAGTTCCGTACCACCGGGGAGAGTCGGTCGGGCCGGTCGGCGGCGTAGACGTCGTTCGGGTCGAGTACGGGCGGCATGCCGGGCAGCCCGGCGGGGGCGGCGGCCGGTTTGGGCACGGCGGGGGCGGCCGCCTTCTTCACGGCCGTGGCGCCGCCGCCGGGGTCCGAGGTGCCGCAGCCCGCGAGGGCGGCGAGGAGCGCGGCGGCGAGGAGGGTCCTGGTTCTCTTCGTGTGGTGGGCCATCAGGTCAGCAGCTCCGTGGTGGTGACCGCGCGCAGTCCGCGGCGGTCGAGGTCGGCGAGGAGGAGGGGCAGCGCGGCGGCGGTGACGGGGTAGCCGAAGTGCAGGCTGACGACGGAGCCGGCTCGGACGGCTCCGGTGACGTCGCGGACGACGGTGGCGGCGTCGGGCGCGACGAAGTCGAGGGAGTCGACGTCGTACGAGAGGACGTGGGGGTATCCGGCGCGGCGGGCCGCGCGCAGGACGGCGGGGGCGGCGTGCTGGGTGCGGGAGGGCCGGAACCAGCTGCCGATGGAGCCGGTGAGGCGGCGCAGCCGGGTGGCGCAGGCCTCGATCTCGGCGTGGGCCTCGGCCTCGGTCATGGCGTTGACGTCGAGGTGGTGCTGGGTGTGGTTGCCGAGGTCGTGTCCGCCGTCGAGGACGCGGCGGGCGAGGTCGGGGTGGTCGTCGAGCCAGCTGCCGACGGCGAGGACGGTGACGCGGGCGCCGGCCTTCTCGGCCTGGCCGAGGAGGGTGCGGGCGAGGGCGGGGTCGCCCTGGCCGTGGAAGGTGAGGGCGACCCGGGGCCGGTCGCGGGGGCCGTGCGCGATCTCGTCGGGCCGGCCGGGGAAGCGGCGTGGGGCGGGGGCGACGGCGGGTGCGGGGGCGGGGCGCCGCGCGGCGGCGGGGGTGGGCGCGGGGCGGGGTTCCGTACCGCAGGCGGTGGCGAGGGCTCCCGCGGCGGCGGCCGCGCCCGCCCGGAGCGCTCCTCGGCGGTCGGTCGGCTTCACGTGACCATTTAAGGCTGGCATGACCCGATTTATGATGATTAGGCCATTTCAGGACGTTTGCAGCCCTCGTACGGGCGTCCACCATGCGGACGGGCCGGGCAAACAAGCGATGAACCGCATAGTCATTCACTATTTACAAGGCGAGTGCTACACGTCACCAACGATTCATTGTTAAACTGTCCGGTTTTGACCGGTCTTGCCCCGGTAGGGACTTTTGGCGGTAGGGCCACCCGTCTGACATAGTCGGAGTCACCGACCCCCATTGACCCGGGCCAGGTCGACATAGCTGCCGTGGATACACCCCCCCGTCCACGGCGCATCACACGGAAGCCCCCAGGCGCCCCACCACGGCACACGGGGGCTTCCGTGCGTGCGGGGGCGGTCGGGGGCGTCCTCAGGGGCGGTCGGCGACGCGCATCTCGAACCACGTCGTCTTGCCGCGCGGCGCCAGGTCCACGCCCCAGCGGTCCGAGAGCTTGTCGACGAGGAAGAGCCCGCGGCCGCTCGTGTCGAGCTCGTGCACCGGCATCAGGCAGGGCAGCCCGCGCGAGGGGTCGCGGACCTCGATCCGGATCCAGCCGCGGCGCCGCTGGAGCCGCAGCGCGAAGACCCGGGCGCCGGTGTGCCGGACCGCGTTCCCCACGAGCTCCGAGACGAGCAGCACCGCGTGCTCGGCGATCTGCGGGCCGAGGCCCCACTGACGCAGGATCACGTGCTGGGTGAGCCTGCGGGCCACCCACGCCGATTCGGGGCGGGACGGCAGCCGGACATCCTCCTCGGCCGGATTGCCGTACAACTCCACTGCGTCGGCGGCCTGTTCGTCATCCGCGGCCGGTGACCAGCGCGCGGCGGCGGCGCTGCCGCGCTGCCAAGGTTGTTCCCTACCCTCCAGGCCCGCCATGCCCCCATCATGGCCGCACGAAGCCCTCCGCGGGGGCCGTTCCGGTGGAATCGGCCCCCGTCGGATCACCTGCCGGGTGACGCGCCGGGGCACATGTCAGGCGAACTTCGCCTTGCCCGGGCCCTCCTCGACGAAGCTGCGCATCCCGCGCTCGCGGTCCTCGGTCGCGAACAGGCCCGCGAACCAGGTGCGCTCGATGGCCAGACCGGTGTCGATGTCGGCCTCCAGGCCCTGGTCGATCGACTCCTTGGCGGCCCGCAGGGCGACCGCCGGGCCCTGCGCCAGCTTGGCGGCCCAGGCGTGCGCCTGCTCGTACACCTCGGCGGCCGGGACGACCCGGTCGACCAGACCGAGCGTCAGCGCCTCGTCGGCCTTCACCATCCGGCCGGTGAAGATGAGGTCCTTGGCCCGGGAGGGGCCGATCAGCCGCGACAGGCGCTGGGTGCCGCCCGCGCCCGGGATCAGGCCGAGCAGGATCTCCGGCTGGCCCAGCTTCGCGTTGTCGGCGGCGATCCGGTAGTCGGCGCAGAGCGCGAGCTCGCAGCCGCCGCCGAGCGCGTAACCGGTGATCGCGGCCACGACGGGCTTGGGGATGCGGGCGATGGCGGTGAAGGATTCCTGGAGGGCGCGCGACCGCTTGACCATGGCCACGTGGTCCATGACCTGCATCTCCTTGATGTCCGCGCCGGCCGCGAACACCTTCTCGCCGCCGTACAGGACCACGGCCCGCACGTCGTCGCGGTCGGTCAGCTCCTGGGCCAGCTCGCGCAGCCGGTCCTGGGTGGCGATGTCCAGGGCGTTCATCGGGGGGCGGTCGAGGCGGATCGTGCCGACGCCTTCGGCGACTTCGAGGTTCACAGTCATGGGGGAAGGTTAGTCGGCGTTAACGCGGAGGGACCCGGTGCTGTTGCTCACAGCACCGGGTCCCTCATCGGTCGCTCGGGACGGGACCGCCTAGGCGATCCACTCCGACCAGTCCATGTTCCAGCCGTTCAGGCCGTTCTCCGGCTTGATCTGCTTGTCCTTGGAGTTCTTCACGATGACGACGTCGCCGATGAGCGAGCGGTCGAAGAACCAGGCCGCCGGGGTCGAGCTGTCGCCCGCACCGCGCGCGTCCTGCAGGCCGACGCAGCCGTGGCTGACGTTCGTGGAGCCGAAGGTGGAGCCCGGGGCCCAGTAGTTGCCGTGCACGAACGTGCCCGAGTTGGACAGGCGCATGGCGTGCGGCACGTCCTTGATGTCGTACTCGCCGCCGAAGCCGACGGTGGCGCCGTTCATGCGCGTCACCTTGTACTTCTCGCTGATGACCATCTGACCGTTGTACGTGGTCGTGGACGGGGCGCCCGCGGTGATGGGCAGCGTCTTGATGATGGCGCCGTCGCGCTCGACCTTCATCGTCTTGGCGCTCGCGTCGACGGTGGAGACCTGGCGGCGGCCGATGGTGAAGGTGATCGTCTTCTTCTGCTTGCCGTAGACGCCCGGGCGGCCCTCGACGCCGTCGAGGTTGAGGTGCACGGTCACCTTGGTGCCGGCGGCCCAGTACTTCTCCGGGCGGAAGTCGAGGCGGTCGTTGCCGAACCAGTGGCCCTCGATCTGCACGGCCGGCTCGGCCGTGACCTTGATGGCCTTCTCGACGGCCTCCGGGTCGGTGATGCCCCGGGTGAAGTTGATGGAGACCGGCATGCCGACGCCGACGGTCGAACCGTCCTCCGGCGTGTAGTGGCCGATGAAGGTGTTCTTCGGGACCAGCGTGGTGAAGGTGGTGTCCTTCGCCGACTCGCGGCCCTCGCCGTCCTTCGCGATGGCGTGGACCTTGTACTGGGTGCCCGCGGCCAGGTGGGCTGTGGGCGACCAGCTGGCGCCGTCCGCCGCGATCTTGCCCTCGACCTCGGTGCCCTTGGAGTCGGCGACCGTGACCGTGGTCAGCTTGCCCTGCTCCGCGGTGACCTTGAGGACGCCGCTGGTGGCGACCGCGTCGGCGCCGTCCTTCGGAAGGATCGTCACGACCGCCTGGGAGGCCGCGTTGTCCTGCTTGCCGCCGCCCTGCGCCGCCGGTCCCTGCCCGCCGCCCGTACCGCCGCCGGCGGTCTCGCCGCCGCCGCAGGCGGTGAGCACGAGGAGCAGCACTCCCGCCGCCACGGCCTGGAGGCGGACGCCCCCGCGCCGCCGGCCGCGACGCGCCGTCGCCCCTACCGATGCCCCCGATATCGGCTGCCCGTTCACTGTGGTCGTCTCCCCTCGCACGGCCTGGCAACCGCCACGGCCCCACCCCCGTGCGCATCCATCCGCGCACACAGCGCTAGATAATCACACCGCAGGACACGAAAGTTCCTCGTAAATGTCACCGTTCAGTCCCAGTCGACGTGCTAGGACCGCCAGGTAGGGGAAGCGGCGGGTCAGTCGAGCGCGGAACCCTCCCGCCACTGCTTCCAGTCCAGGTTCCAGCCTCCGAGGCCGTTGTCGGGAGCGACCGTCTTGTCGCGGGAGCCGACCACCTCGACCACGTCGCCGATGAGCGTCCGGTCGAAGAACCAGCCGGCGGGCGACTGGGCGCTGCCGCCCTTGTCGTCGCGCAGCCCCACGCAGCCGTGGCTGACGTTGGCGGAGCCGAAGGTGGAGGCCGAGGCCCAGTAGTTGCCGTGCAGGAAGGTGCCCGAGTCGGTGAGGCGCATCGCGTGCGGCACGTCCTTGATGTCGTACTCGCCGCCGAAGCCGACGGTCCGGCCGTCCATCCGCGTCACGTCGTACAGCTCCGTGACGACCATCTTGCCGTTGTACGTGGTCGTCTTCGGCGCCCCCGCGGTGATCGGCACGGTGGCCAGGACCTCGCCGTCCCGCTGGACCACCATGGTGTGCTCGGCGGCGTCGACCAGGGAGACCTGGGAGCGACCGATGGTGAAGCCGACCTTCTTGCGCTGGATGCCGTACACGCCGGGCGCCCCCTCGACGTCCCGCAGGCCGAGCTCGACGGTGACCTTCGTGCCGGGCCGCCAGTACGCGGCGGGGCGGAAGTCCAGCCGCTCCTTGCCGAACCAGTGGCCGACCACCTCCACCGGCGGCACGGAGGTGACGCGGATGGCCCGCTCGACCTCGGCCCGGTTCTCGATGGGCAGGTTGAAGCCGAAGGAGACGATCATGCCGGTGCCGACCGTGGAACGGTTCTCCGGCTTGAAGTAGCCGATGAAGCGGCTCTCCGGCACCACGGTGGTGAAGGTGGTGTGGCGGGCCGAGCGGCGCCCGTGCGCGTCGAGCGCGACCGCGTCCACGCTGTACTTCGCGGACAGCGCCAGCCGGGTGTCCGCCTTCGGCCGCCAGCGCAGCCCGTCCGCGGAGATCTCCCCGGCGACCCGGGTCCGCTGGGCGTCCTCGACCCGGACGACCGTCACCCGCTCCAGCCGGCCGCTGTCGATCCTCACCTCGACCGGACCCTCCGCCGGCACCGCCTTGCTGCCGTCCTCCGGGCTCACCCGGATGACGTCGCCGGGGGCCCGCGCCTTGCCCGGCAGGGAGACGTCGATGCCCCCTCCGCCGTCCGCGCCTGTGCAGCCCGCAAGGCCGGCGACCAGTCCCGCGACCGCCAGGGCGTACCTCGTCCGCATCCATACTCGATTCACGCTCGGCCCAACGACGGCCACCCTCCAGGGGAAACGTGCGTGCGGGGCATGTTGGGAGCACAGCCGTCCGGGCAGAACAGAGGGAGAACGACCCGCGGGAGCGGCGGCCGGGACGCCGCCGCACCCGCGGGTGCGGGCCCGACGAGCCGCGGGAGGCCGGGACGGTGGCGAGCGCAGCCGAGCAGGAGGCGGTATCCGAGCATGCCCCGGAGCGGGCGGTGCCACCCGTATGGCCGGGTGCGCCGACGCCGCTCGGCGCCCGCTGCCGGGTCGGACCCGGCGGGACGGCGGGCACCAACTTCGCCCTGTGGGCGGGCGGCGCGGAGGCCGTCGAACTGTGCCTGTTCGAGGCGGACGGGACGGAGACCCGGCTGCCGCTGACCGAGCTGACCCACGAGATCTGGCACGGCTTCGTGCCGGGCGTCGGGGCGGGGCAGCGGTACGGCTACCGGGTGCACGGCCGCTGGGACCCGTGGACGGGCGCCCGGTGGAACCCGGCGAAGCTGCTCCTCGACCCGTACGCGCGGGCCGTCGACGGCGACTTCGCCGCGCTGCCCCCGGAGGCGTACGGACACGTCAGGGACTGGCCGCAGCAGCACGTGGCCGACACCGTCCGCGACGAGCGGGACTCCGCCCCGCACGTGCCGAAGGGGGTCGTCGTCCACGACGACGACGACTGGTCGGACGACCGCAGGCCCAAGACGCCCTGGCAGGACTCCGTCATCTACGAGGTGCACGTCAAGGGCTTCACCAAGCTCCACCCGGGCATCCCCGAGCACCTGCGGGGCACGTACGCGGGACTCGCGCACCCGGCGGCGATCGAGCACCTCACCGGGCTCGGGGTGACGGCCGTCGAACTCCTGCCGGTCCACCAGTTCGCGCACGAGGACCACCTGCTGCGGCGCGGACTGCGCAACTACTGGGGCTACAACTCGCTCGGCTACTTCGCCCCGCACGCCGGCTACTCCTCGTCCGGGACGGCGGGGCAGCAGGTCGGCGAGTTCAAGCGGATGGTGCGGGCCCTGCACTCGGCCGGGATCGAGGTCATCCTCGACGTCGTCTACAACCACACCGCGGAGGCGGGCGAGCTCGGCCCCACCCTCTCCCTGAAGGGCATCGACAACCGCGGCTACTACCGGCTCCAGTCCGACGCCCGCCGGTACGCGGACTACACGGGCTGCGGCAACACCCTGCACGTCGTGCAGCCCCAGGTGCTGCGGCTCATCACCGACTCGCTGCGGTACTGGGTGACGGAGATGGGCGTCGACGGCTTCCGCTTCGACCTCGCCGCCGCCCTGGCCCGCTCGATGCACGACGTCGACATGCTGTCGCCGTTCCTCGCCGTGATCGCCCAGGACCCGGTGCTGCGCCGGGTCAAGCTCATCGCCGAACCGTGGGACGTCGGCAACGGCGGCTACCAGGTCGGCGCGTTCCCGCCGCTCTGGACCGAGTGGAACGACCGCTACCGGGACGCCGTACGGGACTTCTGGCGGGGCGCGCTGCCCGACGTGCGGGACCTCGGCTACCGGCTCTCCGGCTCCAGCGACCTGTACGCGTGGGGCGGACGGCGGCCCTACGCCTCGGTCAACTTCGTCACCGCGCACGACGGCTTCACCCTCCGCGACCTCGTCACGTACGAGCGCAAGCACAACGAGGCCAACGGTGAGGGCAACCGGGACGGCACCCACGACAACCGCTCCTGGAACTGCGGTGCCGAGGGCGAGACCGACGACCCCGGGATCAACGCGCTGCGGCTGCGCCAGCAGCGCAACCTGCTCACCACCCTCCTGCTGTCCACCGGGGTGCCGATGCTCGTCGCCGGCGACGAGACGGGCCGCACCCAGGGCGGCAACAACAACGCGTACTGCCAGGACAACGAGATCGGCTGGCTCGACTGGTCCCTGCCGGACGACCCGGGCCGGGGCCAGCTCCTCGCCCTGACCCGCCGGCTCCTCGCCCTGCGCCACCGCCACCCGGTGCTGCGCCGCAGGGCCTTCTTCTCCGGCCGGCCGCAGCGCGCGGACGGACTGCGGGACCTGGCCTGGTTCACCGCCGAGGGCACCGAGATGACCGAGCGGGACTGGTACGCGCCCACCGCCACCCTCGGCCTGTACCTGTCGGGCCGCGACATCCCGGGCCGCGACGAGCGCGGCGAGCGGATCACCGACGACAGCTTCCTCGCCGTCCTCCACGCGGGCCCGCGCCCGCTCGAGTTCCGCCTCCCGGGACCGCCCTGGGCGGCGACGTACGAACTCGTCGTGGACACCGCGCGCACCGACCAGTCCCGCGCCCCCGGCACCCTCCACGAGGGCGGCGGGACGATCACGGTCGGCGCCCGCTCGACGGTCCTGCTGCGGGTCGGGGCCTGACGGACACTCCCGGCCCGGCCACCACGGCGCGACGGCGGTGGCCGGGCGGAGCGGGGGTGCTCGTCGCCGCGGGCCGGGGCACGGCCCGCGGAAGCACCCGTACGGCGGGCCGTCCTTCGAGCCCCCGTGCGACGGCCCGCGCGTCCGAACAGTGTCGGGCCGCGCCCTCACCCCTGTCTTTGGCCCACGGCGCACGGCTCGTTGACCCTGCGCGCACGCGCGGTGCTCTCCGGCGCGGCGGCCGTGCCGGCGTCGAACCGGGCCCTCCCCGTCCCGGGACGTGAGGTGTCAGGTGCGGCCCAGGATCCCCCGGTCGTATCCGGCGGCGACGGCGGCCGCCCGGTCGTTGACCCCCAACTTGCCGTAGATGTGGGTGAGATGGGTCTTGACGGTGGCTTCGCTGATGAAGAGTTCGGCGGCGATGGCGCGGTTGGCGGTGCCCTTGGCGACGAGGGCGAGGATCTCGCTCTCGCGCGCCGAGAGGGTGGTGTCGGCCGTCTGCGCGGCGGGCGCGCGGACGGCGGTGACCAGGCGGGTGGCGACGGCCGGGGAGAGGACCGTACGGCCTTCGGCGGCGGCCCGCACGGCCCCGAACAGCTCCTCGCGCGGGGCGTCCTTGAGGAGGTAGCCGGTGGCGCCCGCCTCGATCGCGGGAAGGGTGTCGGTGTCCGTGTCGTACGTGGTGAGGACGAGGATCCGGGAGCGGGCGCCGCGGCGGGTGAGTTCGGCGATGGCCTCGACGCCGCTGCCGTCGGGCATGCGGAGGTCCATGAGGACGACGTCCGGGTCGAGGCGCAGGGCGAGCGCGACGCCCTCGCGGCCGCCGGAGGCCTCGCCGAGGACGGTGAAGCCGGAGCCGGCCGCGGTGAACATGCCGCGCAGGCCGTCCCGTACGACGGGGTGGTCGTCGACGATCAGCAGGGAGATGTCGGTCATGGTGTGGCCAACGGTACGCGAGCGGAGATCGCCGTCCCCTCGCCCGGGGCGGTCTCGACGGTGACCGATCCGGTGAGGCGCTCGGCGCGGGCCCGCATGCCGTCGAGCCCGAACCCGCCGCCCGTGCCGCCCTGTTCGCGCCGGGCCGCCGGGTCGAAGCCGCGGCCGTCGTCCCGTACGTCGAGGGTGACCTCGTCGTCCATGTAGGAGAGGGTGACGCCGGCCCGGGCGGCCCCGGAGTGCCGGGCGGCGTTGGACAGGGCCTCCTGGGCGATCCGGAGCAGGGTGGCGGCGACCTCGTCGTGGAGCGGCAGCTCGGTGCCGGTCACGGTGAACCGGCTGTCGACGCCGGTGCGTTCGGCCCAGTCGGCGACCGTCTTGCGCAGGGCCTCGGGCAGGGTGGCGTGCTCCAGCGCGGCCGGGCTCAGGTTCCGCACGGAGCGGCGGGCCTCGCCGAGGCTGTCCCGGGCGAGGTCGGCGGCCCGCCGCAGGTGGACGTCGGCGCGTTCCGGGTCGGGGGTGGCCCCGGCGGCCTGGAGCTGGGTGATGACACCGGTGAGGCCCTGGGCGATGGTGTCGTGGATCTCGGCGGCGAGGCGGCGGCGCTCGTCGGCGACCCCGGCCTCACGGGCCTGCAGGAGGAGCTGGGCCTGGAGCGCCGCGTTCTCGGCGAGGGCCTGTTCGAGGCGGCTGTTGGCGCGGGCGAGCGCGGAGATGGTGGCGGCGCGCTCGGCGGCCTTCTCCGCCTCCTTCGTGCCGAGGTGGGCGAAGACCCCGGCGAGGCAGGCGTTCAGGGCGAACAGGCCGCCGAAGGCGAGCCAGTTCACGAGGGCCGCGGGCGGCAGGCCGCCGGACTGGGAACCGGCCATGGTCACGGCGGTGACGAGGAGGCCCGCGTAGGAGAGGCGGCGGGGCAGGAGGTGGACGAAGTCGAAGTAGCCGATGCAGGCGTAGATCGCGAAGAAGGGGTTGAGCCAGGTGAGCGCGAACGCGGCTGCGGTGCGGAGCACGAAGTAGGCGCCGGACGCGGGCCCCGGCGCCCCCGGCACGAGCACGGGTCCGGCCCCGGGCCGCTCGGGCCCCCACCCGCCGGCCCCGACCACCCGGCGGCAGCGCGCGTCCCACACCAGGTGGAGGAGGAGCACCGCCACCACCAGGGCACCGGCCGCCACCGTCTCCGTACGGTCCATCAGCGCTTCCGCCGACGCACCGGAGATCGCACAGGCGACGGCCAGCAGTCCGTACGGCCCCCGGCGGAGGAACTGGCGCCAACGGTCCTCGACGGTGGTGGGCACTCCCCCGCCCCCTTCTCTCATCTCACTCCCAGCGGAACCAGCGCACCGAGGCGGCGGTCAGCACGACCGTCCACAGGGCCATCGCCGCGAGCGGGGCCCAGCCGGGCCAGCCGCCCGACGCGGCCGCGTCGAGGGCCCGGGAGGCGGCGCCGCACGGGGTGAACCCGACGATCCGCTGCAGCGTATCCGGCATGGCCTGGACCGGCACCCAGACACCGGCCGTGAACATGGTGGGGAAGAAGACGAGCGTGCCGACGGCGGTGGCGATCTTCTGCGTCCGGGAGACCGCGCACACGGCGGCGCCGAGCGCGAGCCCTCCGGCCACGGCGAGGAGCAGGGCGAGGGCGTAGCCCGCGAGGTTCTCCGGCAGCGCCACGCCGAAGGCCAGCCGGCCGACCGCGATCACGAGCAGCGAGGAGGCCAGCGCGGCGGCCGCGTGCAGGACGAGCTGGGCGGTGAGCAGCGTCCCGGGCCGGACCGGTGTGGTCGACATCCGGCGCAGGATGCCGCGTTCGCGGTAGCCGGCCAGGACCGGCGGCATGGCCTGGAGGCCGGCCATGATGAGGGCGAAGAGGACGGCGACGGGGACGTAGACGTCGATGACCCGGCGTCCGCCGAGGTCCGCGGAGGCCTCCCGGAACGAGGGGATCAGGCCGAGGATCACGAGGAGGACGGTCGGCGAGGCCATCACCCAGAACAGGGCGCCCGGTTCGCGGGCGAAGAGGCGGACCTCGGTGCGCAGGACGGCCGCGGCGGGGCTTGCGGTGCTCATCGGAGTTCGGTTCCCGTCAGGTCGAGGAAGGCGTCGTCGAGAGTGGCGTCGGAGACGCGGAGCTGGGCGGCCGTGACGCCCTCGCGGGCGAGGAGGGCGACGAAGGCGGCGACGGTCGCGTCGGTGCCGCCGACGGCCGTGCGGCCCTCGGCCGTCGTGACGGAGACCGCCCCCGGCAGGGCCCGCAGCGCCGCCGGGTCGAGCGGCGTGTCGGCGGCGAAGGAGATCTCCTTGGCGGCGGACGATCGCGCGACCAGCCCGCCGGGGGTGTCGAGCGCGACGATCCGGCCCCCGTCGATGACGGCGATCCGGTCGCAGAGCCGCTGCGCCTCCTCCATGAAGTGGGTGACGAGCAGCACGGTCACGCCGGCGTCCCTGATGGACTCGACGAGCGCCCACACCTCGCGGCGGGCCCTCGGGTCGAGCCCGGTCGTGAGCTCGTCGAGGACCACCACCCGGGGATCGCCGATCAGCGCCAGCGCGATGGAGAGCCGTTGCTTCTGTCCGCCCGACAGCTTCCCGAACCGCGTCCCCAGGCAGGGCACGAGCCCGAGCCGCTCCGCGAGCGCCTCCCGGTCGGCCGGCCGCTCGTGGAAGGAGGCGTACAGGTCCAGCGCCTCGCGCACGGTCAGCTTCGCCTGGAGCTCGCTCTCCTGGAGTTGCACCCCCAGCACCCGGGTGACCTCGTCCCGCTGCGTGGCGGGGTCGTAGCCGCACACCCGCACCCACCCCGCGTCGGGCGTCCTCAGCCCCTCCAGGCACTCCACCGTCGTGGTCTTCCCGGCCCCGTTCGGACCGAGGATCCCGAACACCTCCCCCTCCCCCACCTCGAACGACACCCCGTCGACGACCTTCCGGCCCCCGTACGCCTTGCGAAGTTCCCGTACCTCGATCGCTGCCATGCCCCCAGCCTGCCGACCGCCCCCGGCCCCGGACATCGGCCATCGCGCTCGGAACGGCATCAGCCGATCGGTTGACGGCGGGTACGACTCCGGGAGCGGCGGGGCGGGGCCCGGAAAACCGGATGAGACGTGTCAGTGGTGAACCGTAAAGTCGGACCTGATGCCCGAGAAACCTGTGAACCCAGCGAATCCCCCGCACTCCGCCGACCGATCGGCGGTGCGCGCCCTGCTCCGGCTGTGGCCGTACGTACGCCCCGTGCGGGGGCGGTGGTTCACGGCGGCGGTCGTGGCGGTCGTCGCGTCGTGTCTGTCGCTCGTGATCCCGCTCGTGCTGAAGTGGATGGTGGACGGGCCGGTCGCGGACCGGGACCCGGGCGGCGTGTGGTGGGGGGCGCTCGGCCTGCTGCTCCTGGGCATCGCGGAGGCGGTGCTGTTCGGCTTCCGGCGGTGGCTGGTGGCGCGGCCCCTGTCGGGCGTCGAGGCGGGGATGCGGGCCGATCTGTACCGGAAGCTCCAGCGGCTCCCGATCGCCTTCCACGACCGCTGGGCGTCGGGGCAGCTGCTCTCGCGCGGGACGACCGACCTGATGCTGGTGCGGATGTTCCTCGCGTTCCCGCTGACGTTCCTGCTGGTCAACGGCGTCACCATCGTCGCGGGCTATGTGCTCCTCCTCGCCCAGGACTGGTCACTCGGCCTGGTGCTGCTGACGCCCGTGCTGCCCCTGGTGATCGTCTGCTCGCTGTTCGAGAGCCGCTACGGGGTGGTGGCGCGGCGGGCGCAGGACCAGGTCGGCGATCTGACGACGGTCGTGGAGGAGAGCGTCCTCGGCATCCGGATCGTCAAGGGCTTCGGCCGGCACCGCAGCCAGGCGGAGGCCTTCCGGGCGCTCTCGGAGCGGCTGCGCGGCACCGAGCTGGCCAAGGCGCGGCTGCTCGCGATGATCTGGGCGGTCATCACCGTCGTACCCGAGCTGGCCATCGGAGCGGCGCTCGTCCTGGGCACCGTGCAGGTCGCCGACGGCGACCTGTCGGCGGGCACGCTCGTCGCGTTCCTGTCGACGGCGCTCGCACTGCGCTGGCCGGTGGAGTCGATCGGCTTCCTGCTGGCGATGAGCCAGGAGGCGGCGACCGCCACCGAGCGGTACTTCGAGGTGATGGACGCGGAGGAGGAGCCGGACACCGCCTCGCCGACGGCGTCCGCGGACGGCGGCCCGGGCGGGGTGCGGTTCGAGGGAGTGACGTTCCGCTACCCCGACGCGCCCGACGACACCCCGCCCGTCCTCGACGGCGTCGACCTCCACATCCGGCCCGGCGAGACACTGGCCCTGGTCGGCGGCACCGGTTCCGGCAAGACGACGCTCACCGCGCTCGTCCCCCGCCTGCACGAGACGACCGGCGGCCGGATCCTGCTGGACGGCGAGGACATCGCCCTGATGGACCGCGCGCGGCTGCGGTCCCTGGTGTCGATGGCCTTCGAGGAGCCCACGCTCTTCTCGGCGAGCGTCGGCGACAACGTCCTGATGGGCACCGACGAGACCGCCGGCGAGCCGGAGCTGAGGCGCGCCCTGGGCGTGGCCCAGGCGAACTCCTTCGTCGACCGGCTGCCCGAAGGCGTCGCCACCGAGGTCGGCGAGCAGGGCCTGAGCCTCTCGGGCGGCCAGCGGCAGCGGCTCGCCCTGGCGCGGGCGGTCGTCGGCCGCCCCCGGTTCCTGATCCTGGACGACCCGCTGTCGGCGCTGGACGTGCACACCGAGGCCCGGGTGGAGGCCGCCCTGCGGGAGGTCCTGCGGGAGACGACGGCCCTGGTCGTGGCGCACCGCCCGTCGACGGTCATGCTCGCCGACCGGGTCGCGCTGCTGTCCCGGGGCCGCATCGCGGCGGTCGGCACCCACCAGGAACTGCTGCGGAGCAGCGAGGAGTACGCCTGGCTGATGTCCGGCGAGACCCAGGAGAAGCGATGACGGACACCACGCCGGAGAAGAAGCCCGCGGAGGGGTCCGCCCCGCCGTCCGACCCCTTCGACCAGGACGACCTGCCCGCCCCGACCGGTGCGACGGGCTCGCTCCTGCGCTCCCTGCTCGCCGCGCACCGGGCCCGGGTCGCGGTCGCCGCGCTCGTCCTCCTGGTGAAGGAGGGCGCCGTCCAGGCGGGCCCGCTGCTCGTCGCGTACGCCATCGACCGCGGCGTCCCGGCCTTCCGGGCCGGCGACCACGGCCCCGTCGTCGCGGTGGCGCTCGGCTACCTGCTCTGCGCGGCCCTGTCCGGACTCCTGCAGTACGTCTTCGTCCGGGGCGCCGCCCGCATCAACCAGGACGTCCTGCTCGACCTGCGGGGCCGGATCTTCCGCCACGCGCAGGTGCTGAGCGTCGACTTCCACGAGCGCTACACCTCGGGCCGGCTGATCTCGCGCTCCACCACCGACGTCGAGTCCCTGCGCGAGCTCCTGTCCGAGGGGCTCCAGGAACTCGTCGGCGTGGTCCTCTCCTTCGTCTCCATCTCCCTCGTGCTGCTCTGGCTCGACCTGGGCATCGGCGCGGTGGCCGTCCTCTCCTTCGCCCCGCTGTACCTGCTGGTCGGCAGCTACCGCCGGCGCGTCGGCGAGGTCTACACCGAGCGCTCCACGGCCATCGCGGGCGTGATCGTGAAGTTCGCGGAGACGATGAACGGCATCCGCCCGGTCCGCGCGTTCCGCCGCGAGGCGGTCAACGACGCCGAGTTCGCCGTCCTCAACCACCGCCACGAGATCAGCAACGGCGACGCCCTCCTGGAGATGGCCCGCTACGTCGTCGGCTCCCGCCTGGTCGCGAACACGGCGGTCGCCGGCATGTGCCTCTGGGGGGCGTACCGCGTCGCCGACGGCTCCCTCGAACTGGGCGTGCTGGCGGCCGCCGTGCTCTACATGCGGCGCCTGTACGACCCCATCGACCGGCTCGGCATGTTCCTCAACTCCTACGAGTCGGCGGCCGCGTCGCTCGCCAAGATCGCCGGCCTCCTCGCCCAGGAGCCGGGCGTGCCCGAGACGACCGCGCCCCGCGCCCTCCCCGGGCGTACGGGCACGCCGGGCCGCGAGGTCGTCTTCGAAGGGGTCCGGTTCGCCTACCGCACGGGCGGCGAGGTCCTCCCCCGCTTCGACCTGACCGTCCCCGCGGGCCAGACGGTGGCCGTCGTCGGCGCCACCGGCGCCGGCAAGTCGACGCTCGCCAAGCTCCTCGCCCGCTTCTACGACCCCACCGAGGGCCGGGTCCTCCTGGACGGCGTCGACCTGCGCGACCTGACCACGCCGGACCTCCGGCGCGGGGTCGTCATGGTCACCCAGGAGGCCTTCCTCTTCTCGGGGACGGTCGCCGAGAACATCGCGATCGGCCGCCCGGACGCGAGCCGTGACGAGATCGAGGCGGCGGCCAAGGCCATCGGCGCCCACGACTTCATCGCCGCCCTCCCCGACGGCTACGACACGGACGTCCGCAAGCGCGGCGGTCGCATCTCGGCCGGCCAGCGCCAGCTGGTCGCCTTCGCCCGCGCCCTCCTCGCGGACCCGGCCGTCCTCATCCTCGACGAGGCCACCAGCTCCCTGGACGTGCCGGGCGAGCGGGCCGTCCAGCAGGCCATGGACACCGTCCTGGCCGGCCGCACCGCCGTCGTCATCGCCCACCGGCTGTCCACCGTCGAGGTGGCGGACCGGGTCCTCGTGATGGACTCGGGCCGCATCGTCGAGGACGGCACCCCCCGGTCCCTCGTCGCCGGCGACGGCCACTACGCCGGCCTCCACCAGGCCTGGCGCGACAGCCTGGTGGGCTGACGGATGAAGTGAGTCGACGGACGCGGTGGGCCGGCCCGGCGGTCCGGTGGGCCCACCGCCGACCTGACTGCCGGCCCGACTGCCGGCCTCACCGCCCGCTTCATGCCCGCCTCATGCCCGTCGCCGGAGCAGCCGCACCGCCGCCCCCGCCGCGATCAGCATCAGCAGGGCGGCCCCCGCGGCCGCGGCGCCCATGGAGTCGACGAACGCCGTGCGCGCCGTGTCGAGCACGGCCGGCGAACCGTCGAGCGCGCCCCCGAGGGTCTCCCGGGCCGCGGCGGGCGCGGACGTGGGCATGGCCGCCGTGTAGACGGCCGCACCCACGGAGCCGAGGAGCGCCATCCCGAGCGCCCCGCCGAGTTCCTGCCCGGCCTCCATGACGGCGGCGGCGGATCCCGCGCGCTCGGGCGGCGCGGCGCCGAGGGCGAGTTCGTTGGCGAGGGTCATGGCGGACACGAGCCCGGCGGCGTACACGGCGCTGCCGACGAGGACCACCCAGAGCGGCGTGGCGCGGTCGAGGGCGGCCAGCCACCCGAATCCGGCGGCGGAGACGAGGAGTCCGCCGCCCATGACGTACGCCCGGTCCACCCGTCCGGCGAGCACCGCGGCGATCGGCGCGGCGAGCATGACGCCGCCGGTGGGGACGAGGCTCCACAGGGCCGCTTCGAGGGGGCTCTGGCCGAGGACGGACTGGAGGTACTGGGTGAGGAAGACGGCGTAGCCGACGGTCGCGACCATGGCGAGCAGGTTGACGAGGAGGGACCCGCCGTAGGCGGGGGTCCGGAGGAGCCCCAGGTCGACCATGGGGTGGGCGAGGCGGGCCTGGCGGCGGACGAAGACGACGGCGAGGAGCAGCCCGAAGGTCACGCCGAGCGCGGGCACGGGGGCCCAGCCGTCCTTGGCGAGCTCCTTGACGCCGTGGATCAGCGGCAGCAGCGCGACGAGGGAGAGCCCGGCGCTGACGAGGTCGAACCGCCCGCCGCCCGCGGCCGGCTTGGACTCGGACAGCAGCAGGGGCGCGAGGACGAGCAGCAGCAGCATCGCCGGCAGGTTGACGAGGAACACCGAGCCCCACCAGAAGCGTTCGAGGAGCGCGCCGCTGACGACGGGCCCGAGGGAGATGCCGCTCGCCATGACGGTGGTCCACAGGGTGACGGCCTTGGCGCGCTGGGCCGCGTCCCGGAAGAGGGTGCGGATGAGGGCGAGGGTGGACGGCATGAGGCAGGCACCGGCGACGCCGAGGAGCGCGCGGGCGCCGATGAGGGCGCCGGGGCTGTGGGCGTAGGCGGCGGCGACCGAGGCGACGCCGAAGAGGGCGGCGCCGCAGAGGAGGAGCCTTCGGCGCCCGACGCGGTCGCCGAGGGCTCCCATGGTGACGAGGAGTCCGGCGAGCACGAAGCCGTACATGTCGAGGATCCACAGCTGCTGGGTCGCGCCGGGGCGGAGGTCGGCGGCGATGGCGGGGATCGCGAAGTAGAGGACGGAGACGTCCATGGAGACGAGGAGCAGCGGCAGCATGAGCACGCCGAGTGCGGTCCATTCGCGCCGGCCGGCACGGTCGGGTCCTGTCGTGGGTCCGGGGCTTGCGGTGAGTGTCATACGGGGGAAGGAAGCAGCCGGGGGTGTACGGCGCCACTCCCGCCCTAGTGCACCTCGGACGATGGCCGGGAAGCCGCAGGTCGACACCGCGTACACCGTCCCGACCGCACTAGTACACTCCCCGCCGTGCCGACCTCTCCGCCCTACCTCTCCATCGCCGCCGAGCTCCGCCGCCGCATCCGGAGCGGCGAGCTGCTCCCGGGTGCGCTGGTTCCGTCGACGCGGACCATCACCCGCGAGTGGGGCGTGGCGATGGCCACGGCGACGAAGGCGCTGGGGGTGCTGCGCCAGGAGGGTCTCGTCCGGGCGGAGCCGGGCGTGGGCACGGTGGTCGTCGCCCTCGCGGATCCGGACGCGGCGCCCCTGTCGCGGGAGCGGCTGGTCGCCGTCGCGCTCGAACTCGCCGACACCGAGGGGCTGAACGCGCTGACGATGCGGCGGGTGGCGACGGTCCTGGGGGTGTCGACGATGACGCTGTACCGCCATGTGCCGGGCAAGGCCGAGCTGGTGCGGCTGATGGCGGACGCGGCGTGCGGCGAGGTGCCGCTGGGTCCGGTGCCGGCGGACTGGCGGACGGGGCTGGAGACGGGGGCGCGCTGGCTGCGGGCGGTGTACACCCGGCACCGGTGGATGGCGCACGCGATGGCCTCGTTCACGCGGCCGGTCGCGACGCCGCACGCGATGGCGTACACGGAGTGGGTGCTGCGGGCGCTGCGGGGCACGCCGCTGTCGCCGTCGGACAAGCTCCACGCCCATCTGCTGATCTTCGCGTACGTCCAGGGCCTGTCGATGGCGGACGACCTGGAGGAGCAGGCGCGCCAGGACACGGGGATCTCCGACGGCGAGTGGATGGAACAGAATGAGCCACGATTCGACGCGATCCAGGCGGGCGGCTCCTACCCGGAGCTGACGGCGGTGACCAGCGCCGGAGGTTTCGGTCTGGACCTGGATTCGCTCTTCGAATTCGGGCTCCGCAGAACGTTGGACGGCATCGCGGCCATGATCGGCGAAACGTCCGGTTAACGAACACGGACGTACGGGCAGCGGACGATTTCCGGCCAACTTGTCGATGCGCTCCTGACAGGTCCCCGTCATTCCTGTCACTCTCTCCCCGGCTCTTCGCATCAATGTTCAATGCTTCACCCGCACGTGCTCCACAGCTCTCCTTGCTCCGCCCGGACGGGCTCACCCAAGTCCGCCGGTACCCCCCTCGCATAAGGAGTCTGCGTGAGATCCACGCCCAGCCGCCGCGCCACCGCGACCGGCGCTCTGATCGCTGCCGCCGCCATGATCGCCGTCGGCGTCCAGACCGGCACCGCCTCGGCCGGCACCTTCGCTGCCACCCCCCAGGCGCAGTCCGTCGGCAAGGTCAACCCGGGCAAGCTCCCGGCCGACCTCACCCCCGCCGAGCGCACCGCGCTCATCAAGGCCGCCGACGCCGACAAGGCCGCCACGGCCAAGTCCCTCGGCCTCGGCGCCCAGGAGAAGCTGGTCGTCCGCGACGTCGTGCAGGACCGCGACGGCACGACCCACACGCGCTACGAGCGCACCTACGCCGGACTGCCCGTCCTGGGCGGCGACCTGGTCGTCGAGGAGTCCAAGGCCGGCGCCCGCCAGAGCGTCTCCAAGGCCTCCCGCGCGGAGCTGAAGAACGTCGACACCACCGCGACCGTCGCCCCGGCCGCCGCGTCGAAGCAGGCCCTGGGCGCCGCGAAGGCGGAGGGCTCCGACAAGGCCGAGACCAACCGCGCCCCGCGCAAGGTCGTCTGGATGGCCAAGGGCGCGCCCGTCCTCGCGTACGAGACCGTCGTCGGCGGCCTCCAGCACGACGGCACCCCGAACGAGCTGCACGTCGTCACCGACGCCAAGACCGGCGCGAAGCTGTACGAGTGGCAGGCCATCGAGACCGGCACCGGCAACACGATGTACAGCGGCCAGGTGACGCTCGGCACCGCGCCCTCGTACACGCTGACCGACACCACCCGCGGCAACCACAAGACGTACAACCTCAACGGCGGTACGTCGGGCACCGGGACGCTGTTCAGCAACACCACCGACGTGTGGGGCAACGGCCTCCCGGCGAACAAGGAGACCGCGGGCGCCGACGCGCACTACGGCGCCGCGCTCACCTGGGACTACTACAAGAACGTGCACGGCCGCACCGGCATCCGCGGTGACGGCGTCGGCGCGTACTCCCGGGTCCACTACGGCAACGCGTACGTCAACGCGTTCTGGTCGGACTCCTGCTTCTGCATGACCTACGGCGACGGCTCCGGCAACACCAAGCCGCTGACGTCCATCGACGTGGCCGCGCACGAGATGACGCACGGCGTCACCTCCAACACGGCCGGCCTCCAGTACAGCGGCGAGTCCGGCGGTCTCAACGAGGCCACCTCGGACATCTTCGCGGCGGCCGTCGAGTTCTACGCCAACAACGCCAACGACCCGGGCGACTACCTCGTCGGCGAGAAGATCGACATCCGCGGCAACGGCACCCCGCTGCGCTACATGGACAAGCCGAGCAAGGACGGCTCGTCCAAGGACGCCTGGTACTCGGGCCTCGGCGGCATCGACGTCCACTACTCCTCGGGCCCGGCGAACCACTTCTTCTACCTGCTCTCCGAGGGCAGCGGAACGAAGACGATCAACGGCGTCACCTACGACTCGCCGACCTCCGACGGCCTGCCCGTCACCGGCATCGGCCGCGCCAAGGCCGAGCTGATCTGGTTCAAGGCGCTCACCACCAAGTGGGGCACCACGACCGACTACGCCGGTGCCCGCACCGGCACGGTCGACGTCGCCAAGGCCCTCTACGGCGCCACCAGCCCCGAGGTCGCGGCCGTCGAGGACGCCTGGGCCGCCATCAACGTGGGTCCGCGCTCCGGCGGCGGCAACCCGCCCACCGGCACGGTCTTCGAGAACTCGGCCGACGTCAACATCCCGGACTCCCCCGGCGCGGCGGTCACCTCGACGGTCAACGTCACCGGCATCACCGGCAACGCCCCGAGCAACCTCGCCGTCGGCGTGGACATCATCCACACCTACCGCGGTGACCTCGTCGTCGACCTCGTCGCCCCCGACGGCTCGGTCTACAGCCTCTCCAACCGCTCCGGCGGCAGCGCCGACAACATCCAGCAGACCTTCACCGTGAACGCCTCCACCGAG